>JAJPYK010000134.1:26021-41614 GCA_021205005.1 Paraprevotella sp.
CGGCCTTTCCGCCCACCCATCCGGCTACCAAAGAAATCAATCCGCCCAACAAATTGATCTTAAAGAAATAAATCACATTCAGGAACAAGACCAAAGCGATATACATTCTTCGCCCGATGGGAATACGGAACAACCAGTAAGAACAAATATAAAATAGGGCAGAGAAATGGAATGTGAAACCTAACAAGTTCAAAGCCATAAACGGTATGATCTTCCTTTGCTCGGCATACTGAAGAGAATAGAGAAACAAAGCCATTGACTTCATATTACGCTGAAGATTGATTTCCGCGTTACAATACACATAGACAAACAACAGCATGGCCAAAGCATAATTCGGACAAAAGCGTTGAATGAATCGATCGACCAATATCATATCTATGAACACGGAAAAGAAGACAAACATAAAATAATTAAAGCCTAAGCTCTTCATTAACGCCAAGTAAACCAAAAAACCTTTTTCCATGGTTCCCTGATTCTCACTTGTTTTAAAGATCAGTTCATGAAAGAAAGAAGAATCCAACACTGAAGGAAAACTTTCATAAATATCATAATACGCCGTCCAATCCCAACCGATAAAACCTCTTCCGCCAAAGAAAAGAACAAAGAGAAGGCAGCACATGATTCTCGAATACCCTCTCCCTATCCGGTTTTCACATAGCATCAGCAAAAGATATGCCGATAATAAACCAATGTACGGCAACGAATAAACGAAAGATATCGATTCCATAATTCTAATTACGTTTATCTGGTTATTGGATCCTCATCTCTCCCTAATCGACCTCACTCACATTATACATGTCTTGCACAGCTGCACGCGCACACTTCTTACACAGATCCTGATATTCTTCCGTCACATCGTAACAATCATAAAATGAATTGTCACCTATGAGCTTTTTTTCATTATCTGAAAGAGAGTAAAGACAGGTCGATAAATACCAATCTGTATCCCAATGCGAGAACAATACCTGAAACCAAGTGGCAGCCGCGATATATCGACCCAATCCAAACGAAAGATGGATTCCATTCCGCGTTATTCCCCCTGTTTGAGGAAGTTTTTTACAGTTACGGGCATTCTGTATGGCCGTTCCCGTCTGTATGACGATAGCAATGCCATTACGGAGAACCTGCTCTTGAGTGGCAAGAGAAATCTTGTGCCATGAAGTCGCTGTAACATTATCATTTCCATGATAATGAATCCACGGCATTTGCCATACGAAAGAAAGCTTGGGATTAGGACATACGGCTTTGATATCTTGTATCAGATTATTTAAGTAAGGATTGTAACTGGAGTAATCAAGAGACAAATCACTCTGTTGTTGCAATACTATAATATCCCAATTCTGAGATAAAATAGACCGTAAGGGTGCTTCCGAAACCGGCATTCGAAGTCGACCGGCTTTCAGTGACAGTTTGATCTCCTCATTCTTATCATATAAATTATTCCAAGTCTGCAAAGATGCCGAAGACCGGATACCTTCATATACACAAATCTTTTTCATATCAAAACCTGAATTTGCCATAAAAAGAGACAAATAGGAAGTCCCATCATCCGTATAACTATTACCCAAAGCTAATATTCTCAATGTATCTTTAGTTATCGGTAACGCGTTATTCTTATATGGCATCATAGTGCCGTTCTCTTCCTCGTCATGATGAGAAGAACAACAGACGGTGAAAAGCCAGAAAATACAAATTCCAATATTGATCAACAGCTTATTCATACACTATATTATCATGATGAAAATCTCTATAATATCCTACTTTTTTCAATATCACTTAAGTCTCTTGTCCGATGCCCGCATAAGAAGGGAGATCTAAAAAGGATCTGTTCAATACGGAAGATGCCGAAATCGTACAATAATCGGGTGTACGGGTATTTTTCAAAATGCTGCACTTCATTCCCACCCAGTTATTCTTGCCAATCTCCACACGTCCATAACCCTTACTGGGCTTACCGTCAGCACAAGAAACCATTTTATGAAGATCGGTATCCATAACCACGCAATCCCATCCGACATGCACGTCCCGAGAGAAACGGACTCCATAATAGGACACAAGCTTCAAAGAAGCCGAAGCATAGAAACCCTCTCCGAAATATACGTGCCCAGTAGAAGACACGGATAAAGCCGAAGCATTACCTATGTAACATTTGCCCCCAAAAACGACAGCACCTTCACATTCCCACATGATACCGGCATTGGCATAGATTGAAACCGTATCTTTTCCCAAGATCACCATACCCATATGTAACTCATCAGCCTCGATACTTACCGTCCCCCTGCACTTCAATAATCTGGGACGGTATAATAAAATAGGTAACCTTATAGCTTGCTTCCAAGGCAAATAATGAAAGTTAAAGTATATAGACCACGGTAGAGAACGAAAAATCCATCTACTATGCCATATCCGCCGCATAAATCCGCCTGCTCTCATCACGACCTAATTTTAAAATGGAACTTCGACATAAGCGATAATACAACGGAATTTTTCAAAAAGAACAGTTGTACACATACCGCATATATGCACATTATCACTCCTCCCACAAATAGTTGCCATAACACGTTGCCCTGAAAAAAACAATATATCCCATATAACATCGGAATCAATGCCGCATATCCGATCAATACGGTGAAGAAACGGCGAAAGGGAAAATGGACTTCAAATGCTTTCGACATAAAACGCTGTGAAAGTATCAATATCAGCGTCTCAGACAACAACCAACAGACGGAAGAACCTATTCCCTGCCATTTAGGCACCAATATCACATTGAGAAAAACGCCCAATAAAGCACCCATGAAAGAATTTCTCAAAATCACTTTATCTTCTTTCAAAGGCATTAAGGCCTGCATCACCAATATTTGCTCGTATCCAATAATCAAAATCAAGGCAGCCACAATCTGTAACAACACGACCGCCCCCTCATATTCTTTCCCTGAAATCAGATAAACGATCGGCCTTGCCATTATTATCGTAAAAATCACTAAGGGTACGGATATGCAAAATAAGACATCTACCGACTTATATAATAACGTCTTAAAATCCTCCATTCGGCCGGACTCCACCAATGAACTCATCCGCGGCAACATTACACCCGTAAAAGCTGAAAAGAGAGCCACTATGATATTAAACAGTTTCACGGCCGTAGAATACAACCCAACTTGTACATCGCCAGAAACAAATCCGAGAAAAGTGACATTAAACGAAGTGTACATGGAAGTCAACAACAAATATACCCCAAGCATAAAGAACGGCCTCACATAACTTTGCATATGCAACCCACTAAAGGAGAATTGCACAAACCGCCTCGAATGCCAACAGTTTATTATCGCATTGACCACCACAATCATGGTCGTCAGAAAGAAATAAATCACATAATCCTTTGACGAACGCACAAAGACAAGTACCAACAAAAGATATAAGAACCGAACGGCAATAGAACGGACCGTAATATATCGAAATTCTTCAAGACCTTTATAAAGCCACTCTATCAGAAACACATTAAAAAGGAGTTTCAACACTCCGATATATAGCAAATCCCTGTAAGAAGAAAGATAAGGCACGAAGAAAGTAGCGCATAAAAGCAGAACGATCGCGATAAAAGTAACGATCAGATTTAGCATCAACAGGTTGGAGAACGAAAATGCCAATTGCCGTTTATCGCCTCGATGGGCCGCAATCTCGCGAATCCCCATGATGGAAACTCCCATCATGGAGAACAGGATGAAATAGTTGACCAAACTGTCTATAAAACTGCATTTCCCATTATTAGCGACCCCTAAGACACGAGAAACATAAGGAAAAAGAATAAATGGAAAAATGTAGTTTGCGGTAGTCAGAATGCTGCTATATAAGAAATTCTTCTTTATACCCGGCATCATTCATCTCCTTTTCTTAAACGATCCCATATTTGCCGACCTACAAGGACCCATATAGAGGCTAAAATGCTTCCCATTATAAAACTTAAAAGAATCGTAAACAAACGACCGATACCCGTTGCTTTCAAGGGTACAGAGACTGGGTCTATGACCACGAAAGCGGGCTTCACTTCCTGAATCTTAGCCTTTGCCAGTTCTTTCTTCTGTTTTAATTGAGTATACACCTGAGAAGCCAAAGACACATCCGCTTCCAACTTTTCCTGCGTTCCTTTCACACGTTGCAGTACAGGCTGCATATTACTGTCCACATTATGCGCATAAGTTGCCAACGCACTCTTGTATTTGGCTTCCGCTTCATCCGACATCTTATCAAAATAATCATAATCCAATTTTGCTTTTGTCGTCCGATATCGAGTGATATAGCTCTGGAGCCGCTTGCCTACCGTGTCGGTCAGTATGGCAGAAACATAGGGATCCGGCGTGGTCGAGGCTACGATAATAAGCCCCGTCTTGTCATCCACATCTACGGTAATGCTGGTCTTCAGCATACTAATAAATGCGTCCTCTTTTTCCGAAATCTGAATAAGGGAGCCGTCATCAGCGACTCCTCCCCCGACCTTGAGGTCTTTTTCCCCTTTGAAAGAAACGAACACGGATTCTATTCCCTTACGAACGCCATCTAACCATCCTGTATCTCTGTGCTTATAAAAAGACTGCAAACTTACCGTATCGGCACTCTCTTCCGTGCGAACCGGAATATTAGTAAGCCCCATAAGAAAAGACTTTGATGACACCACATTGGGATAGATCATCACATTGACCGCCTCCGATTTACTTCCGAAATCAAATGACAAACCCCCCATATCGGCAATGGAAGAAAGATAACTCTCTTTTGTTGTACCCAATTCGGGAGATAAGACCAGTTCTGCCCTGTAAGTTTTCGGGTGCCCGAATGCAATGATTCCCCCGAATACGGCAAAGCCCAATGCAAAAAACAGGATGAAACGGAATGATTTCCTCAGTTTAGGAATAAAATTCCATATATCGACATCTATTTTGCCCGGATCTACATTATTTCGTTCTTGCGTCGTTCCCATGTCTTATTCCTTTTTTCGCATGAAATCCATGTCTTTTATTTCAATATATTCACTAACGTAGCGATCATCGTGGCAATTGAAGCCGTAGAGGTTCCGATCGTCATCATTTCCTGAGGCGTCATCTTGTTACGCTGAGGTTTCGTCGGCACGACGATCTCACAACCGGGTTGGATGGACTTGCTCGAACGACGACCGAGTTCCTCTACCGAACCGTTCATGTGAATGGCATAGACACGCGATTTATGGGCGCGGTCGGCATAACCGCCTGCACGCCGGATATAATAACTGAGCGACTTGCCTTTCTCATAGTTTATCGAAATCGGATACATTACTTCTCCGCTGATCTTCACCGTATTCGAGAATTGGGGCACGACAAGCTCGTCTCCTTCACGCAAACGGACGTCATCCAATCCGCCGGGATTGGCCATCGCCTTTTCCAGATTAATCGCCACCGGATAAGTATCGCCCAAGTCCAACTTCAAGTTCAGAATGGAATCGGCACGAGCCATATCGTAAGTCTTGTCCGAACGTAGGCTTTCTTCGTAAAGCTGAATTTGGGAAGTCTTCAGGGCACTCTCGCGCTGTCTCTTCTCTTCATCCGTCAACGCCCGTTGCAAACGGGCACCCTTAGCATAAGCCAGAGACGACAACCCGCCGGCCGCTTTCACCAGATCGCTCAAACGATAGTCTTTGTTGTCCATCGCATAATATCCTGAGAATTGGACCGCCCCGCTCACCTTTACGTTACGCTGTTCGGAATAGGCCGGACTTTTGCGGATAAAGACTTCATCATACGGCTGGAGATGAAAATCTTTCTGCCCGCCAACCAAAAAGCCGTCGCGCAAAGAGAAGCTATACGTTTCTGCCAGTTTCTCGTCGTCGGTCACGGCATCCGGATTCTTTATCCGACGGAATACATCGACGCGGGCCATAGACGCCGCGTCAGTCAGTCCTCCGGCCTGAAGCACCAAATCATCCACGGTCGTATTGTCGGCATATTGATAAACGCCCGGGAAATTGACTTCGCCGTCGATCTTCAACGTCCGGTCTCCCTGCATATCCAACGAACTGGGAATAAACAGGATGTCATTCTTACGAAGAGGTATGTCCGCGGATGTCCCGGCCATAATGCCCTCCACATCCACCGGAATGACTTCCAAAGTCAGATCGTCTTTCTGACGGTGCATGACGGCCCGATTGACAAAAGCATCCTCACGAAGACCGTCGGCCGCCTTTATCAACTGACGCACCGTCTTGATGCTTCCGTCCATTTGGTACTGACCGGGATGGAACACGGCTCCGCGGATCTCGGCCATGTTGGAGAAACGCGGAATCACGGAGTCCACATAAAGAGAATCTCCGTCCTTCAAGAGGAAACCGTTCATCTCGAACTCGCCGATCGTATAGACCGAGTATTCACGCCCGCTTTTACGCACCAGACGGATATTATCCGTATAGGCATCTCCGGTAAATCCTCCGGCATAATCCAACACACGCGCCACGCTCTCGTTCTCTTTCATTTCGTAGAACATCGGGCGTTTCACCTTTCCCCGCATATCGACCAGACACTCGTAAGGCCCGACTACAATCACATCGTTATCGGCTAAACGGACATCGCCTTTCGTATTTCCGTTAAGTATATAATCGTACACGTCGATCGTAGAAATCACCCGCCCGCCGCGATAGACTTTGATATTACGCAGGGTTCCGACGTCATTGATACCCCCGGCCGCATACAAAGCATTGAAAGCCGATGACAACGCACTCAAAGTATAGGTTCCCGGCACCATGACCTCGCCCATCACCTGCACCTGTATGGATCGTGTTTCGCCCACGGTCAGCGTAATTTTAGAATCGGCATAGAAGCGTCCCAGTTGTTTTTTTACATAGTCATTGGCTTCTTTCACGGTCATTCCGGCTAAGTTCAACGGCCCCACGTCGTCGATAGTCACGGTGCCGTCGGGGGAGATCGTCCCCTCGAAAGTCGTCTGCGAAGCCCCCCATACGTCGATAATCACGTTGTCGCCCGCCCCCAAACGGTAGTTGGACGGAGTGGGAATATTCATGCTGGGTTCGAACGTAAGCATCTCATTATTGAATATGTTTCGCCCGAACACTTGTTTTTCATTCTCCCCCTCTTTAAAATAGTTCTTATAATAAATGAGGGAATCGATGTCCATGAACCCTATTTCGTCGTTCATTTGCTGACTTTTCACTGTCTTGTCATCCGCATCCTTGATCTCCCGTTGTGAACGTACCATGTGTCCGTTCTTCTTTTGCAGTTCGTCTTGCGCCTTCTCTTTGTTGGTGCGCAACCTGTTGGTGGTCTGCTTTTGCGTTTGCTTCGTTCCGGTCAGGTCCAACGCTCCGGGCTGCGACTGCTCGGCCTCGTATTTTTTCCGTATGCGCCTCAACTGATCCACCGTCACTCCCTTTTGAAGCAACTGTTTGACAATATATTGTTGGTCCTTCCCCTTCTCTTGCTGTTCCATCACATATTTCACAACCTGATCGTCCAACATGGACTGGGCCAGGATAAACTGCGCCCAAAAGCAAGCCAGACAGACCAACAGTACTTTTCTCACCATATACATCAGAATTTCTTTCCGTTTAAAATAAAACTTATCGTGGTAAAAATAATCTTCAGATCTACAAGCAACGAACGCTGCTGAAAATATTCCAGATCCATCTGCAACCGCACCAGCATTTTCCGCATCGACTCCGTATACCCGTTATATAAGGTTGCCTTCGACGTCAGTCCCGGCCGCATCAGAAAGATATATTCATAATCCGGATTTTCTTTTATGATCTGATCGATGAAGTAACGCCGTTCCGGTCGAGGCCCCACGAAAGACATATCCCCGCAAAGCACATTCCACAGCTGTGGCAACTCATCCAAATGATGTTCACGAAGAAACTTGCCGACGCGCGTCAGCCTATCGTCGTCTTTTTCAGCCAGACGCGGCAATCCGTCCTTCTCGGAATCTTCCTGCATCGTTCTGAATTTGAAAATATAAAAAGGTTTCCCTTTATATCCGATCCGTTCCTGCCTGTAAATCACAGAGCCGGTCCGCTCCCATTTCAATAAGATATATACGGCCAAAAATAACGGAGACAAGATGATCAGCCCCACTAAAGCCCCGATCATGTCGCCCCCTCTCTTTATCGCCCGCGCCTCGGCGTTCATGCCATCACAAATATCCATATTGACAGATACCTGATTCATTTTTCCGGTTTAACTAAATCTTTCATTAATGTAATAACTCAATAACAGTGAATTTATTGTAAAATAACAATATTTTTTTCTTTCCCAAGTAAAGCAGAATGAGGAATAGAACAAAGAGAGAAACGCGCAAAAATTATGCTCCGTTTAAGGCTTTATCCAAAAGAAAGCCTTATCTTTGCAAATCCAAACATCCGGGGTTGACATGGATTTGACAGCAGGATGGAGTGGTATGTAAGCACGCAGAGGGTGGGTGATTACCTCTATAATCTCAATGACCAAAAATTTATCTGGCGAAAACAACTACGCTCTCGCTGCGTAATCGAAGCATAGTAGATTACCTTTATTTCGGCACCAGGTGCTGAAACGAGACATCACTCGGAAGCTGTTGCTCCGAAGCATTCCGAACCAGTGGTGCAGCTAAATCGGGGATAGCCAGCCGCGGCCTTGCACGGCGGGTGACATTTTAAAGGATAAGGTGCAGATGGGTGGTCCGGGTCTTGCCTGCACACGAAAACCAAAGGCCGGAATAAGCGTGTAGAAAGCATATGATTTCCCTGTTTGGACGAGGGTTCGATTCCCTCCAGCTCCACCGAAATAACAAGCTTCTGACAAGCATGTTATACATTATAAAAACAGAATCGGCCGGACAAGCGCCGGACGGTTCGGAACGGGATTAAGCGATTAGAGGAATACGAATAAACCATAGTTTCTATAGCTTTCATATCTGCTGCGGGAAATTATCTTGGCAGCAATATAATCACCCTTTTTTATCACGATGAAAGAATTAGCTTTAAAGTACGGATGCAATCCGAATCAGAAACCCTCACGGATTTACATGACCGAGGGAGAACTGCCGATTGAAGTACTCAACGGACGGCCGGGATATATCAACTTTCTGGACGCACTCAACGGCTGGCAATTAGTCAAAGAACTGAAAGAAGCTACCGGCCTGCCTGCCGCCACTTCCTTTAAACATGTATCTCCGGCCGGAGCTTCCATCGGACTGCCCTTGGACGAGACATTGAGCAAAATCTATTTCGTAGACGACGTAAAAATACCGCTCTCACCTTTGGCTTGCGCCTATGCCCGCGCCCGCGGAGCCGACCGCATGTCGAGCTACGGCGATTTCATTGCCTTGAGCGATACGTGCGATGCCGCCACGGCCACCCTCATCAAACGGGAAGTAAGCGACGGTGTGATCGCACCGGACTACACGGAAGAAGCCTTGCAAATCCTGCGCGAGAAACGGAAAGGCACATACAATGTCATCAAAATAGATCCCCAATACAAACCGGCACCGATAGAGAGCAAACAGGTGTTCGGCATCACTTTCGAACAAGGCCGAAACGAAGTCAGACTGGACGATCCGGCCATTTTCGAAAACATTCCTACTGCCAACAAACATTTCAGCGAAGAGGCCAAGCGCGACCTGATGATCGCACTCATCACGCTGAAATATACGCAAAGCAACTCCGTATGCTACGTGAAGGGCGGACAGGGCATCGGCATCGGAGCCGGACAGCAAAGTCGTATCCACTGTACCCGTCTGGCGGGGAACAAGGCCGATATCTGGTGGCTGCGCCAACACCCGAAAGTGATGTTCCTCCCCTTTGTGGGAAATATACGTCGGGCCGACCGTGACAACACCATCGACATTTATATCAGCGACGACTACATGGACGTACTGGCCGAGGGCGAATGGCAAAAGTTCTTCACGGAGAAGCCCGAACCTCTCACCCGAGAAGAGAAAAAGGCATGGATAGCCCTGAATAAAGGCGTGGCCTTAGGGTCGGATGCTTTCTTCCCCTTCGGCGACAACATCGAACGCGCCCACAAGAGCGGCGTGGAATATGTGGCCCAGGCCGGCGGAAGCGTTCGCGACGACCATGTCATCGAGACGTGTGACAAATACGGCATCGCCATGGCCTTTACCGGCATCAGATTGTTCCACCATTAAAACCGAGGGCCCCGTATGAGTAAATATTTCGGAGGAGATAACATCGACGAGGTGATCACGGGAGGAATCGTGTTCTCGGGAGGTGCCAAGAAAACGGCTGCCGGCACACGCGAAAAGGTGAAGACCAAAGCGAAAAAGAAAACTTACATTACCGGAGCACACGGATCCGGCGCGGCTAAAATGAAAGCCGAGATCCGGAGACGAAGAGCCAACCGACATAAGAAATAACGACAATCATCCGGAAAACCGGCCACGAGGGTGTGTCATAATTCAAAAAGCACTTTGAAAAAGTAATAATCAGAAACTTCATTCAATAAAAACAACCATATAGAGCTTCGTGGAGAGCTTTATAAGGTTGTTTTTGCTTAGTTCAACGGAGGATACTTACAGATTATAAGTTGTCAATCTCAAAATTTGAATTATGACACACCCTCCCTTTCCTCTTTTCTGTCTTGTGCGGGGATCTGTACAGCGATGGTCTTTGCCTTTCTTTCTTTTTCTTTTTCCTGCTTCCTCTGTACGTAATTGGCCGTTTTTTCAATACCGAACACTTCGATATGAGTATTCGTCAGACATCGGTAAGGTGAGGGATGTATCCGTTTACGTAAGGATGTTGATGTCGGAATGAAGGGTACTTTTCCATAAATGATGTGTCAAAGACGTCTCCGACGTAAGAGGATCCTTATGATTTCTCCCAGCACTGCCGGAACGGATATGGGGGATAAAACTTCGGTGGATATGTCCTTCTGAGTCTTTTTCCGGGAAGTTGGAATATCTGTATCTGTGCCGTTTGTTCACAATATCCTTTCGGTCGCACTTCTCTTCGGTACGCTCCGCATCAATACTTCGCTTCGTACGTTATGTTTTAACACCTATTTAATGAGTTAACATAAGCTTGAATGATTTCACTATTAGGCATTTCCAATATCCTTGCAGGAGTCATGGCAAGAGAATGTTTTTTGCATAGAAGGACGAAAATATAGTCAGAAGATGGCTCCATATCGGGAAATAAGTTGTAATTTTGTGATGAAACACATTCTTGTGACTATAAAGCTATGGAGAAGAGTAATAATCATTTGGTAATTATGGCCGGCGGCATCGGAAGTCGTTTTTGGCCTATGAGTACGCCGGAGTGTCCCAAACAGTTTATTGACGTATTAGGATGCGGGCGTACTTTGTTGCAGTTGACGGTTGATCGTTTTAAGAATATTTGCCCGCAAGAGAATATTTGGGTGGTAACATCTGAGTCTTATGCCGATATTGTGAAGGCACAGTTGCCTGAGATACCTGAGACGAATATACTGAAAGAACCATGCAGGAGAAACACGGCACCTTGTATAGCTTATGTCAGTTGGAGAATAAAAAAACAAAATCCAAAGGCTAATATTGTGGTTGCTCCGAGCGATCATATTGTGATGGATGTACCGGAATTTGAACGTGTGATCCGATCCGGTTTAAACTTTACTGCAGAGACCGATTCCATTTTGACCTTGGGAATGAAGCCTAACCGGCCTGAGACAGGATATGGCTACATTCAGGCCGATTTGAGCTTTGCTTCGGCCCGGAATAAAGAGATTTTTCGAGTGGACTCTTTTAAAGAAAAACCGGATTTCGCCACGGCAAGCCGATATGTGAAGAAAAATAATTATTTTTGGAACTCAGGTATTTTTGTATGGAACGTGAGTACCATTATTAATGCCTTTCGGGTTTATCAACCTGCTATTGCGCAAATCTTTGAAAATCTCATTCCGATATACGGAACTCCGCAAGAGCAAGACATCATTAATCAGGAGTTTCCCAATTGCGAAAGCATTTCAGTTGATTATGCCATCATGGAGAAAGTCGAGGAGATTTTTGTCTTGCCGGCTAATTTCGGATGGAGTGATTTAGGTACTTGGGGTTCGCTACATGAGCAGGTACCACATGATGTTTACGGCAATGCTTGTATCGGACAGAATATCTCGGTCTATGATACGAGAAATTGCATGATACACACCACGCAAGAACGAAAGGTGGTGGTCCAAGGTTTAGACGGTTTCATCGTGGCCGAGAAAAACCATACCTTGCTTATTTGTAAATTATCGGAAGAACAGCGCATTAAGCAATTTAGTGAAGAATAATGAGAACGGAAAGAGGCGGGGCCGTATGCACGGCCCCTTTCTTCCTCGTTGTTCGTCTGACTTTTATTTATGTTCGGGAGAGAAATGACTGAACAAGTCACTGTGACTGACCACATAACGATAAAAGTCTTTTGTCTCTACCTCCTCCGGAATATAACGTCCTACGGTGTACTCCAAGCTGTCCGGATCTACTTCACAGGCTATTTTGAGGTATGACAGAAAATCTTGATATCGGTTTTGCATGAGTGCGCAATAAGATAAGTAGGAGTAGATTTTCCGGTCAGCCTCGTCATGAGAAGAATTCATTTGACCTAAAACATATAAGAAGTGCTCCCAGGCTTCGGTGTAAAAGCCGTTTTCCATCAACGATACGCCTACAAAAAAATGGGCGTCTTTGGGCTTCTCGTTTGCCTGAATATAGCTATCGTAATAGGCCAGTCCTTCTTTTATTTTGCCGTTCTCCAATAAAATATGGCCTTTGTATAGGTTTGTACTGTAATTAGGGACAATATCTTTTATTTTCTCTATGTATCTGATAGCGATATCGGGCTTCCCTAATTTGCTGTATACGTCAGATAAGTTGGCATATATATGTTGCTGCTCAGGCGAATCCCCTCCGGACAGGTTCTCGGCCTCCTGTAGTTGGGACAAAGCCTCTTCGTAACGGCCGAGTGCCGACAAGCATACGCCATCAAAAAGATAAGGCAAGTCGTTTGACTTGTTCTCTTGAAAATAGCGGAGATAAAGACGATGGGCTTCCTCAAAGTTCTGAAGTTGGAGCTGACAGTTTGCTTTCAGCAAGATCGCTTGAGCGTCGTGTTCGTCTATGGCCAACGCAAAATCTGCCGTTTCTTTTGCTTTCTGGAACTTTTCGCTGGTGAAATAGGCTTCACCCAAAGAGTGCCATGCATTGGCGTTGTAAGGGTCGAGATCCAATAAATGGTCCAAAATGGCGATGGCTTCTTCCGGACGATCGGAAAAGAGAAGGATATCCGCTTTAAGTTGTAGGAACTTCTCATTTTCCGGTTCCATTTCAAGAGCATATTTTCCCCACTGCGAGGCTAAGTCCAGATAACCGTAGTCGAGAAATAATGTAGCCGAGTCGTAGATATACAAAGCCAGATCTTCCTCTTCATGCTCTTTCTTTTCCAAAAGATACTCATGGGCCATCCGTTCTTTATGTTCGCGCAGAAGCAACTCTGCATGAAGGAATATGACCTCTCTGTCGTTCTGGTCCGTAATGCAGTCTTTTATCGTTTTCGCTCCTTCTATATCCCCTTCAAACATTTTTTGTCGGGCCAGAAAAATCAATGGGTCTACGCTACCCGGATGCAGTTTCAAGGCATAACTGATGCAATCCATATTTTTTTCCGTCTCGTTTTGTACAAGATAATATTCGGCGATGTCAGTCAGCTCGTCTGCTTCCAGATAAGCTGACTGACCGCCTTTTAGCATTTGCTCGTAGAGCGCCAGATTTTTTTTAAATTCTTCTTCTTGAAAATAAGAGAGGTCTTCTGTCGACATATCATTTATTTTTCTTGTTCCATGTATCCTTCAATCCCACAGTGCGGTTGAACACCAAATGGTCTGCGGTACTGTCTTGGTCAATTGTGAAGTAGCCGATACGTTGGAATTGCAGATAATCGAGCGGCTTTTGGATGGCTGCAAACTTTTCCACATAGCAAGGATATAGAACTGTCAGAGAGTCCGGATTCAGCAGTTCCCGGAAGTCACGTTCGTCTGCTCCGGGATTTTCCATGCTGAACAAGCGATCGTACAATCGAACTTCGGCCGTTTGGCAGTGTGAACAACTTACCCAATGAAGCGTCCCTTTCACTTTCCGGTCTGATCCCGGCATACCGCTTTTGGAATCCGGATCATATTCGCAATAGACCTCTGTGATATGTCCGTTTTCATCTTTTTTACATCCTGTGCACTTTACGATATAGGCATTTTTCAGGCGCACTTCATTTCCGGGAGTGAGACGGATATATTTTTTCGGGGCATTCTCCATGAAATCTTCGCGTTCGATCCACAGTTCGCGGCTGAATTCTATGATATGTGTGCCGTCCGCGTCATTCTCCGGATTGTTTACGGCTTCCAATTCTTCAACTTTTCCTTCCGGATAGTTTGTGATAATCAGTTTGACCGGATTCAGAACGGCCGATACGCGAAGTGCACGTGCATTCAGGTCTTCGCGAACAGCAGCTTCCAATAAGGCAAAATCATTCAGGGCATCGAATTTCGTATAACCGATCATATCTATGAATTTACGGATGGATTCGGGTGAATATCCTCTGCGCCGGAAGCCGCAAATGGTAGGCATACGGGGATCGTCCCAGCCTTTGACTAAGCCTTCTTTTACCAAAGCGAGCAATTTCCGTTTGCTCATTACCGTGTAAGTCAGGTTCAGACGATTGAATTCGATCTGACGCGGACGATGGTCTTCCAGATCTTTGCCCTCTTTCAGCTCGTCGATGAAATGATCATAAAGCGGACGGTGAGGGACGAATTCCAATGTGCAGATGGAATTAGTGACTCCTTCAAAGTAATCGCTTTGTCCGTGGGCGAAGTCATACATCGGATAGGCTCTCCATTTTCCGCCGGTGCGGTGGTGATCCTTGTTGATGATGCGATAGATGATGGGATCCCGGAAGTGCATATTCGGATTAGCCATATCCAGTTTGGCGCGGAGCACCATGGAACCTTCTTCAGCTTCTCCGCTGTTCATCTTATTAAAAAGCTCCAGATTTTCTTCGATCGGACGGTCGCGATACGGGCTTGGTGTACCGGGTTGTGTCGGGGTTCCTTTTTGTTCGGCGATCTGTTCGCTGGTTTGTTCGTCGATGTAGGCTTTACCTTCTTTGATAAGTCTTACGGCAAAATCCCATAGTTGCTGGAAATAGTCTGAAGCGTGATAGATATGTTCCCATTTGAAACCTAACCATTGAATATCTTTTTTGATGGCTTCCACATACTCCGTATCTTCTTTAATCGGGTTGGTATCATCCAATCTCAAGTTGCACACACCTCCGTATTTTGCGGCTATGCCGAAGTCCATGCAGATGGCTTTTGCATGTCCTATATGCAAATATCCGTTAGGTTCAGGCGGAAAACGGGTTTGCAATCTTCCGTCATTTTTTCCGGCTTTTAAATCCTCTACAACGATTTCTTCCACAAAATTGAGGCTTTTCTTTTCTGATGATTCTGAGGTATTATTTGTTTCTGTCATATCCAGTCTTTTTTGTATAAACTAAATTGGATACAAAGATATAATTAATATTTGAAAAAGGCATTTCTCTTTTCTAAATTAATAAG
>JAJPYK010000095.1 GCA_021205005.1 Paraprevotella sp.
CAGATCTGGATATCAATACCGTACCCTTTACGAAAGAAGCCTATGACGCCGGAAAGCTGGCTTTTGTCGCGGATTATGCCCGTGTGTACGCATTGGTGAACGAAGGAGGCATCTATATAGATACGGACGTGAAACTTTTGGGATCGCTTGAACCGTTCCGGCAAAAGCATCGTGTTTTTACCGCCTATGAATTTAATACGTCGAGAGATGAAATGGACTTGTATCGTTCGCGTGTTGACGAAAATTGGAATAGAAAAGACAAGCATGTATTGAAAGTTCCGGGTAACGGTCTGTTTGCAACCTTAATCGGTGCGGAGAAGAAACATCCTTTTCTGATGGACTTGTTGGATTATTATCATTCTATACATTTTGACTTCGCTATGGCAAATCGCCTGACCATTCCGACAACGTTGGCCTTGATGGGAGAGAAATACGGTTTTAAATATCACAATGTTGAGCAAGACCTGTTAGAGGGCATACATATTTACGACTCTTCCGTATTTGCCGATTTTCATAATGCGACACCTCATTCCGTGGCCATACATTATTGTGAGGGTAGTTGGGTCAATCAATCTTTCTTGGGCAGACTGAAATCTCGATTGTATAGGATAGGATGGCTGAGGCAATTTGTGTTGAAAGTATGGAGAAAGTGATGCCTAATATTAATTATGTAATTAAGAATGATCTCTGTGTCGGTTGTGGGATCTGCGAGGGGGTATGTCCTTTAAAAGCCATAACGATCAAACCCGGAAAAGGACGCTTTTTGCCTGATATAGAGAATTCTTTATGCCGTAACGATAAGGGGTGTCACCGGTGTCTGGACGTATGTCCCGGCATAGGATGTAACCTCTTGGAAATCGCTCGGGAGGTCCAGATTGGGGCTTCAAATGAAGATGTATTGGTCGGACGATGTGAAAAGTGTTTTACAGGGTATAGTACGGATCGGGAACTACGTTATCATGCCGCATCGGGAGGTATGGTTACACAGATGCTGATTTGGTTGCTGGAAACAAAACGTATAGATGGAGCTGTGGTTACGTCGTTCGACAACAGCGAACCGCTTATGGTAAGGACGTTCATTGCGACGACTCGTGAAGAACTGTTTAATGCCAAGGGGGCGAAATATGCGCCGGTTTCGCTTCACCATGTCTCACGATTGATAAAAGAAGCTGATGGAAACATGTTTGTGATCGTAGGCTTGCCTTGTCATATTCAAGGGTTACGCAAACAGGAACAAAAATATAGAATGTTGCGGAACAAGATTGTAGCCTATTTCGGTTTGTATTGTTCGTGTGGACGTACTTTCTATCTGACAGAATATGTCTTGAAAGAAAGAGGTATCCAACGTGAGGAATTGACCTATTTTGCTTATCGTGACGAGGGCTGTCTGGGTAGTATGGTCGCGAAGCGACGGAAGAGATCTCAGGATAACCATAGTCATTCTGAAATCCCTTCTTATGGAAAGGACGAAGTCTATAAGGAGAGATTTCAGAACTACTATCACCCTCTAAGAAGTTTTTTCATTCCCAAACGATGCTTGTTTTGCGTAGACCATTATGCCCGGCTCTCGGATATGAGTTTCGGCGATATTCATATCAAGCCCTACAGTGATGACAAGATCGGCATAAATTCGGTGGTGGCTCGCACTCATGAGATGTGGGCATGGCTTGTTCAGGCAAAGGCCGACGGCGCAATCTGTATCGATGAGTTGCCGGTGGAATTGTTGAACCAATCGCAGTGTATGGCGTGGAAGAAATACATAAGGGTCGGTACTTTTATGAAAATAGCCGGACTTTTCGGAAATAAGGTACCGAAATACGATGTGCCTTTGCCCGTGATCCATGTTGTACGTAACAGTATGGACTACGTGCAGACCCGTATTCAGCAATTTATCGGAAGTCATAAATCGCTTTGGCCGCTGATCGGGGTACTCAAGTCGAAGCCGCCTCAAGAATGAACAACCAATAATCATATGAAAAAAAAGATCGGGTGCGTAATCGCATACACACCGAATCAAAACAATTACGGCACATCGCTTCAAGGGTATGCCATGCTTCGTAAGATACGGGATTTGGGTTATGATGTGGAAGTCATTGACTACCGCAAGCAACTCTCACAGAAGCAAAAACTGGTCTTTGTATGGAATGCTTTCAGGGCAGGCGAGATCAAAGAACTTTTCAAACGATATAATAGCGGGAAGATATTGAAGAAGTTTCCTCATTATGCCGAGGGGGTAAAGGTTCGTACAGACGCGGTTAATGAATATAAGAGGCAAAAGCTTCTGCCGTTTTTTCATGAATATGTGGGATATGCCGCTTTGTGTGAGGGGGCTAAAAGGTATGCCGTGGTGGTCGTAGGAAGTGATCAGGTATGGACACCGATGAGTCTGCCCAATCAGTTTTTTAATTTGTTGTTTGTGCCGCATGAGATTCGAAAAGTGCCCTATGCTTCCAGTTTCGGTGTAAACGAGATTCCTAAATTCCAACAAAAGGCCACGGGAGATTATCTTGATCGTTTTTTCAGTATAGGTGTACGTGAACCGAGGGGGAAGGAACTCGTAGACAGCTTATCTCATCAGCATGCCAGAGTGGTAGCAGATCCTACTTTATTATTAACGGCAAAGGAATGGGAAGAAGAAATAAGAGATGCCATTATGAAAGAGGAAGCACCTTATATATTTTGTTATTTTCTGGGAACGAATCAAGAGGCGCGCAAAGAAGTTCGTCGTTTAAAAGCGTCCACGGGATATAAGGTCGTCGCGATTCGTCATATGGATGAATACGTTCCGGATGATGAAACTTTTGGCGATGAGGCTCCTTATAATGTAGATCCGAATGGTTTCATAAAGTATATAAGCAAGGCTGCATACGTTTGTACGGATTCATTTCATTGCTCTGTGTTCTCCATAATATTTCATCGACAATTCATGACGTTTTATCGCTTTGCTCTGTCAAGTAAGACCGGGCGCAATTCCCGTATTGACTCTTTGTTCAGTGTTCTTGGAATAAGTCGGGAGCATATTTTTATGGAGGGTGACATCGTGGGTAAGATGAAGAGTAAGATCGATTGGTCTGTTGTAGACCGGAATCTGGATGCATTGCGGACGGACAGTTTGAATTTCTTGGACGAGTCATTACGATGAGTCTCGTAAGAGGGTAGACGAGTCTTAATATGAATAAGTTTATTTCAAGTTCCCTCTCTTCCAAAATCTTGTTCCTCGGAGTTTCCATGCGGACGAAGGGAGGGATGGCGTCGGTGTTGGCCTCGTATGCGCAGTACATCGAGGGGATGCGGTTCGTGCCGACTTGGAGGTTGGGAAACAATCTGGTGAAGTTAGGGTATGCCGTGCAGGCATGGGTGAGGACTTGGTTCCTTTGTAAGTTTGACAGGCATTTGGAAATCGTACATATCCACGGGGCTGCTTATGCTTCGTTTGATCGTAGCCGGTTGTTCATCAAGTTAGCCAAAAGATATGGGCAGAAGGTGATCCTGCACGAGCATGCAGCCGATTTCGTGGAGTATTACCGGCAGACGGCCGATAAGGAAAAGATTTTGGAAACGATCCGGCTTTGTGACCGGTTGATCGTATTGTCTAAGTCTTGGAAAGCCTTTTTTGTCTCGATCGGAGTGGAGGAATGTAAAATCTGTGTTTTGAATAATATCGTTTCTCCTCCGGCATGGATTGACGTGCCGCGTCCTGACGATAAGTTGCATCTGATGTATATGGGCGAGATCAGCAAACGCAAAGGAGGATTTGACTTGCTTCAGGCGATGAGTGAGCATAAGGATTACTTTAAAGATAAGTTGTTGTTGCGCATGGGAGGCAATGAGGTGGATGGTGACGTGCGGTCTTTCATTATAGGGAATGGGCTTTCGGACTTTGTCACTTATGAGGGATGGATCTCCGGTCGACAGAAAGTGGAGTGCCTGATTTGGGCGGACGTATATATCCTTCCGTCGTATAATGAAGGGCTTCCCGTAGCCATTCTTGAAGCTATGGCTTATCGGCACCCCGTCATTTCCACACCGGTAGGCGGCATTCCGGAAGTCATAAGAGACGGTATCAACGGCAGACTGATTCGTCCGGGCGATGCAGAAGCTATTGCTGAGGCCGTGAGGTATTATATTGAACAAGACGGAAGGGTGAAAATACAAGGGGAAGAGGCTTATAAAGCGGTACAGGATTTTTTCCCGGAAAGCGTGTTTGCCGACCTTAAGGCGGTTTATGAATCGGTTTTAAACTCTGAGGCTTTATATGGATAAAGTACGTATGTTGAATTGCGACATTCTGTCGTTGACACAACGAGAACTTTTGGAGGAGTTAAAGGAGGGCGTGCTCATTACGCCCAACGTAGATCATTTGGTCAAGTTGCAGCATGACAAGGCGTTTTATGAAGTATATCAGCGTGCGGAATGGGTTGTCTGCGACAGTAAGATCCTTTATATGCTGTCCCGACTGTTGAAGAAATCCTTGCCGGAAGCGATACCCGGGAGTAGCTTCTTTACGGCCTTCTATGAGTATCACAAGGATGATCCGGATTGCAAAATCTTCTTGTTGGGAGCGGCCGAGGGCATTGCGCAACAGGCAATGGTGCGCATTAACGGATATGTGGGACGCAAAATTGTGGTCGGATTCCATTCGCCTTCATACGGTTTTGAGAAGAATGAGGCTGAATGCGACGAACTGGTGCGCATCGTGAACGGGAGCGGTGCCAATGTGGTGCTTGTAGGCGTGGGTGCGCCTAAGCAAGAGAAGTGGATTATGAAATACAGGGACCGGATGCCCGGTGTAAAGATCTGGATGGCGCTCGGAGCTACGATCGACTTTGAGGCGGGTAATATCCGGCGTGCGCCTAAGCTATTCCAGAAGTTGGCTTTGGAATGGTTATATCGTTGCCTCAAGGAACCGAAGCGTTTGGCAAAGCGTTATTTTGTGGACGACATGAAGTTCTTTTATTATTTCGGGCGGCAATTGATGGGGATATATAGGGATCCGTTCAAAAAATGATCGGCGGATTTTCCTTTGAACTCCCTTGTTTCTTTGTCGGAGTATGGAATGAAAAACATATCACTGTACGATTATCAAGAACAGATGCGTCAACGGATCCGGGAGGCGTTGTCAGAAGAAAACGGCAGTCTATTCCGTAGACGTCGGAAACATGTGCCGCTATGGGGACGTTCTGTCATGGTACAAATGCCTACAGGAACGGGCAAGACCTATTTGATGGCGGCTGTGGTGGACGATTTTTTGAGCGGGCGCGTCGGGGAGGAACAAGCGTGCGTGTGGATCATCGCCCATCGGCGTGAGTTGGTGGAGCAGGTGGAAAACGCGCTGATCCAGTTGGGAATAAAGTCCGTGTCGGCACAGGAGGTCGGTGGAAAGGGAACGGTGAAGGTGATGTCCATACAATGGCTGTCGCGGCATTACGGCGAAATGAAAGACCGTCCTTCGCTGATTGTGGTGGATGAAGCGCATCACGCTTTGGCCGCTACCTATCAAGATTTGTGGGGACGATATCCGGAGGCTTTGAAATTGGGACTGACAGCAACGCCGTGCCGGATGCAGAAAAAAGGTTTCACAACCTTGTTCGATAATTTGCTTACCTCCTGGAATATCGATGAATTTATTCGTCGGGGGTATCTGGCCTTGTACGATTATGTGGTCATCAATCGCGAATCCGAGGATCAACTAATGATAGACAGTTTGGAGAAGCGGGGGGCCGATGGAGATTTTTCCGTTCCGGAGATGTCCCAAAAGCTGAACAGTCTGCCGGCCATCATGAGACTTTACCACAGCGTGGAGCAGTATGCTAAAGGAAAGAAGGGGATTGTCTATGCCATCGACATCAGTCATGCGAGGCGGATTGCTGAGTATTATGCCGCTCAGGGGCTGAAAGCCGTGGCCAACGATAGTAAGACACCTGCAGCAGTGCGGAAAAAGATTCTGGCGGATTTCAAGCCGGGATGGTATTGTGAATGTGAATCTTTTCGATGAGGGTTTCGATTGTCCCGAGGTCGAATTCATTCAAATGGCAAGGCCTACGCTCTCATTGTCGAAATACATGCAGATGATAGGGCGAGGATTGCGGGTGCATCCTGATAAGAGGCTGTGTGTGCTGATCGATAATGCCGGACTGTACCGTTCGTTCGGTTTGCCCGATGCCGAGAGGGATTGGGTGGCGATGTTTGTGGGAGAAACGGTCGGGAAAGGGTATATAAAGCGTAGGTTGCGCAATGAGATTCGGACGGTGAATAACGAGATGGATGTCGTGGCCAACCATAGCCGTTTATGTCTGCGGTCGGAGACGGAACGGGAGAAGTATTTTGAAAAGGCAGAGCCGTTTGAGAAAGACGGACGTTGGGGGTTGCGCGTGGGTAACGATGTCATTTTGCGTCCGGTCTATCGCCGCATTACTCCTTTCGTGGGCAAGTATTCGACGTATGAACTTTCGCCTAATCGTAGGGGTGTTTTATTGCGTAACGGCCGGCCCTATATTCAGGCGCAATTCCGTTCGATCGAGATTCTGCCGAACGGAGATTCCATTATGACCCGCAGCGAAATCAGTAAGCGTAAAGTGCATTTGGATACTACGCTGACCGATACGAAAGATCTTTGGGAATGGTGGGGCTCTTAGCTTCCGTTTCGGACCGTTGTTTCCATAAAAAAAGTTTCAAGTCCTCAACCGAAAGACTTGAAACTTTTTCTTTTTGGGCGTGCGCCTGATAGGACTCGAACCTACACGCCGCGAAGCACCAGATCCTAAGTCTGGCGTGTCTACCAATTTCACCACAGGCGCAAGAAGACGGTTGCAAAGATAGGAAGATTTATCGGGCTCTCCAAATTATCGTTTCAGAAAATCCCGGGCGGCTTCTATCATCGTATCTTTGTTGCGAAGAATGTCTTCTTGTGTGAGCGAGACACTGATGTCAGGCTCTATGCCGAATTCTATTTGGTTCATCTCGGCATCGTACATCGGACAGGCTGAGAACCTGACCGCCCACCCGTTGGGAAGTTCGGACGAGAAGGGCATACCGGAACCTCCTCCGGTACGGTCGCCCATGATCGTCACCAGAGGACACTCTTTCATGTCGCGTATAAACGTATTGGTGGCACTGTAACAGGATCGGTTGGTCAGTACGACGGCTTTCTTTTGCCAGCGGACACCGTGTGAAGGTTCCAGATATTCGGTTTCCGGAGCGGAAAAGTCATTATGTCCCGTGCCGGTCTTGTGGGCGATGTATCCCAACAATATTTTTTCGTTGGTGCCGCGTTCGGCCAGCCGTTCGGCATAGGTCAGCGTACCTCCGGAATTGTTACGGACATCTACGATGAGGCCGTTGCACAAACGGAGGTAGTACATCACTTCGTCCAGGTTTCCATCTCCGATACTCGAGTTGAAACTTTCATAATAAATATAACCGATGTTGTCATCGAGGATCTTATAGTAGATGCCGGCCGCAATCTTATAGTCCGTACCTAAGTACAGCCGGTGGATGCTGTCGTTGAAATTACTCGGGTAGTCTTCATGCCAACTCCAATAGCGGCCTACGTCGGCGGCGGAATAGAGGTTGACGTGCCCGTCTCGTAGTTCGGACAGCATGTCGCACAGCACTTCGAACAATTGTGCTGTGGTCATTTTGTCGTCGATGCGCGGGCGGTACTTGGCGTACACATCATTCCAAGGCAGACAGCCTTCTTGCGTTTTGTAGTCGTGGAAACAATATTGGGTGTCGATGATCCGCCACAGACTTTCGAAGTTGTTTAGAGGCGTGTCATCGGTGTCTGATTCTTCGCGGATGCAGCCCGTGTAAAGTAAGAGGGCGGGGAGGACGAACAACAGCAAGATGATTTTTTTCATATCGGTCGGAGAAAGAGATATAGAGGTTTATAAGATGAACGAATGGTGCTGAGGTTCTTTGCGTTTGACGAAACTGAAATGTTTGACGTAGCCCAGCATGAAACTGTGGTTCCAGATATGACTGCGAAGACCGTTCACCCGGCTTTGTCGGATGTCGCAAAAATATCCGGCACGGAACGTGAATCCGGCAATGGGAAAGTCCAGCGTCAGGAAGTGACGCATGGACGGGGCGTTGCCGGGATACGTGAAGCAGATGTTATGATCATAGTTCCCCAGTGACATTTCGTAATAAGACTGTCCGTAGTGCGGAGAGAACATCGCCCCGATTAGCGGGACGCCGATTTGATAACGGACCGTGAAAGGTACCTTCTTAATATAAAAAGGATAGATGGCGATCAACGATGCTCCGATGTCGGCTTCCGCCTTGGCCTGGACCGGATTATTGCTGTTCCGGGTATTGTAGATGGCACCCAAGCCGCCGTGGACATCCCCTCCGGCCATTAACCTCAATTTACCTGCGATGAGCCAATTGTAGTGCCATCCTATGGCATAATTGATTTTGCCGCCCATTTCGTTGGAATTTCCCGCCTTGTTGGAGGCATAACTGAAAAAGCCATCCAGAACGCTCTGTGTCGTAATGCGTCCGTCCAGCCAATGGGTCTTGCGCAAAGTCTCGTGCAGAACGCTCAGCTGGGGGCCGGTATAGGCGGAAGGCGACAGATAGGTCTCGTACAGATTGCTGTGCCCTATGCCGAAAAGGGTGGCATGCGTCGTATAACGATTCTCAGGGAGCGGGCTCTCTTCTTCTTGGGCCTGTCCGGAGACAGGGAATAGAAGGATCCCCAAAAGGCTTATTTTCCGCCCTTTCCGCAAAAGGGAGAAGACGGAAGACCGGATGCGGTAGAATGGAGATGCTGGCATATTATTCATCATCAAACAGTTTCATTTGGCCGGTGATCTCGTCTACGATATCGGACGGACTCTTTCCGGCATCAGGATCTAAATTTTCCCGTGTCTCTTCCTGCTCTTCGTTTTCCGGGTCGGAGGAGTTTTCTTCTTCAGGTTCCGGATGTCTCAACGGTTCCAGCTCTGTAATGGAAGCCGTTTCCAGAGTGGTGAGGCGTTTGCCTTTGGCTTTGAAACTTTTTACGCCGATAAAACTTTCCGCATCAATTTCCAGCGGGTCGCGGAAACTGTCGTGACCGCCGAACGTGACTTGAAGCCGGGGGTAAGCCTCGTCGGTGAGCAAAACGAACCGGCTGGCCTTATTCTCGCCGATAAAACTTTGCGGTTTGTTGCACGGTTCGAATGCGAATCGTTTGACGTAGGGAAAGTTTTGCTGGTCTGCATCGTAGAGCACGGCGCACCAAATCTTGTCCGGTACGAACTTTTCGATGCGGAGGATATCCGCTTCATAATGGTTGTTGATGTCGAAGTTGGTCGTATAGAATTCGCCTCCTTTCGTGACTACCAGAATCAGATCTTCGCTGTGGAACTCTCCTAAGTATTCGCCGCGTTCATCATAATTCAGCCGGTTGACGTCATGGTCGAACCAAACCTTGCGCCCGCCCAGTGTCGAACCGCCGTGCGATTTGAGGCCGATGCGGTGGATTTCGGTTTTGCTCAGGATGTTGCCCATGCTTTGCCGTCCTTTGATGGCAATGGCGCTGAAATCTTTTTCCAGAAAGAGTTCCTTGATTTTCGGCCCGGGTTTCATCGTGATTTTGATGACTTCGGCTTCTCCGTTCGGGTTGGCGGTGAAGTAGACGACCCGTGAGTAGGGCGTACCCTGCGTAAGGTCATATTCACGGTCGCGGGTGACGGACGTCACATTGAACCGTTTCACGTAGTAGTAACCGGCTTTGCCGTCGCGATAGACCACGTTGTAGATCGTGCGCTTATCGTTGCGTTTGAATACGGCGGCATGAATGATTTCCGCTTTCCGCTTTTCGGTCTTGCTCTTTTCCGTTTCGCCGACGAACGTTTTGTCGCTGATGCGGATTACTTTGTACGTCCCGTCGCGGTAGAACAGGATGACATCGTCGATATCGGAACAGTTGGCTATGAATTCGTCTTTCTTGAGCGATGTACCGATGAAGCCTTCTTCCCGGTTGATATACAGTTTTTCGTTTGCCTCCACCACTTTGGTGGCCACGATTGTGTCGAAGTTACGCAGTTCGGTGCGTCGCGGATGTTCGTGCCCGTATTTCGCCTTCAACATGCGGAACCAGTTGCTCGTCACTTCCACCATGTTGCCTAAGTCGCGGTCTATCCGGGCGATTTCTTCTTTCATTCTCGCGATGGCGTCGGTGGCTTTGTGTTTATTGAATTTCAGAATACGCGCCATCTTGATTTCCATCAGTTTCAAGATGTCGTCGCGGGTCACTTCCCGTATCATTTCGGGATAGAAAGGGGTGAGCCGCTCGTCGATGTGGGCGCAAGCCTCGTCCATGTCCTGCGCCTGCTCGAACTTCTTGTCCTTGTAGATGCGTTCTTCGATGAATATTTTTTCCAACGAGGCAAAGTGCAGGCTTTCCTGCAGCTCCCCCTTCCGGATCAGCAATTCCTTGCGGAGCAGTTCGAGCGTATTGTCCACCGAGCGTTTCAACACTTCGCTCACCGTGAGGAAGCAGGGTTTCTTGTCGTCGATGACGCAGCAGTTGGGAGACACGCTCACTTCGCAGTCCGTGAAGGCGTATAGTGCGTCCAACGCCTTGTCCGAGCTGACGCCGGGCGTCAGGTGGACGAGAATCTCCACTTCGGCCGCCGTGTTGTCTTCCACTTTGCGTACCTTGATTTTCCCTTTTTCGATGGCTTTCAGGATGGAGTCGATCAGGGTGGTGGTCGTTTTTCCGTAGGGGATTTCGCGGATGGCCAGTGTCTTGTTGTCGATCTTCGTGATTCTGGCTCTCACTTTTACCACCCCTCCGCGTTGTCCGTCGTTGTATCGGCTCACGTCGATGCTGCCGCCCGTCTGGAAGTCGGGATAGAGCCGGAACGGTTCGTCGTGCAAGTAGCTTACGGCGGCATCGCAGATTTCGTTCAGGTTGTGCGGCATAATCTTGGATGACAAGCCCACGGCGATGCCTTCCATTCCCTGGGTCAGGAGCAGGGGGAACTTGACCGGAAGCGTCACCGGTTCCTTGTTACGTCCGTCGTAGGACAGTTTCCATTCCGTGGTTTTGGGATTGAACACCACGTCGAGAGCGAATTTCGACAGTCGGGCTTCGATATACCGCGCGGCGGCTGCCGAATCGCCGGTCAGGATGTTGCCCCAGTTGCCCTGGCAGTCGATGAGCAGGTCTTTCTGTCCCAGTTGCACCAATGCGTCGCCGATGGAAGCGTCGCCGTGCGGATGGAATTGCATCGTATGGCCTACGATATTGGCCACTTTGTTGTATCGTCCGTCGTCCATCCGTTTCATGGAGTGCAGGATGCGCCGCTGTACCGGTTTGAATCCGTCGTTGATATGAGGTACGGCCCGTTCGAGAATGACGTAGGAAGCATAGTCGAGAAACCAGTTCTGATACATTCCGCTCAGGTGGTGCGTGATGCTGTCGTGCGGTTCCGTTTCGGGA
>JAJPYK010000096.1 GCA_021205005.1 Paraprevotella sp.
TCTGACCACGAGCTATGAGACGACTTCCTGTGCAATTGCTTCTCAATTAACTGAATCGGCTGCTTTCTACGGTTCTCTGACCGTGACCAAGAAAGGTAGCGGCGTGGCTTCGGCTCAAACGGCTTCTGCTTTCTCTGTTCGCGTGCAGGACGGCACGATTTATGTGAACGGCGGTGCTGAAGTGCCGTTGGCTGTCTACAATACGGCCGGTCAAGAGATCTTCCACGGTGTGGCTTCTCAAGTCAGTGGCTTGTCCAAAGGGCTGTATATCGTGAAGAGCGGTACGGCTACGGTGAAAGTTCTGCTGTAAACCTTATTTTTTAATATCAAAGAGACCATTCCCTTGATGAGGGATGGCTCTTTGATTTTTGTTTTTTATTTTTTCACGTAGGACGTTTATGAAGATATTTCTGGATAAGATGCGGCTGTCTTTCTTGCTGTGCGGCATGTTGTACGTGCTGACGATCGGCGCACAACCATTCGTCATCAGCGGTGGAGTTTCCATCGTACAACTGACGTCGGCAAACGGTAAGTTAGGTATGATTCTGGAGCCTCAGACGGCCATCACGGATGAAGTGGTGACGTTGGCTGCGGGAGACTCGTTCATCCTGACAGCCGGAACGTTATCCACAGGAGGTTATACGTTAAACGGACAGGTTGTCGTAGCCTTGGTTCGCGGCAATCAGGTGGTCGATGTTCTGGCCCGACAAAATATGAATTTTGGGGCATCCACCGTACCCGTGGGATATTTCGTATGCCATGTCAGCGATACCACAGAGGTGCGCAAAGGCGATGTCATCCGTCTGCTGACTACGGTGGACGGGATAAATTATGATGTGGTCTATGCCGCTACGGGAAGCGGCGTGACCGATTTCATTCCGGCGGTGGATTATGCCTTGCCTTTCCAACGGGTTTCCATGCAATATAACGCCCAAGATGCCGTAGTGCGGTTGGGCGATACCACGTTGTGGCCGGATAAGGTGGTGAGAGGCCGCAATTTTTATTTTTATGTCGACGCTAATGATCCCGGAGCCCTTGTGGTGGTGAAAGCCAACGGGAATGTACTGACACCGTCGTCCGACGGATTGTATGGACTCTCTCAGGTGACGGACGATTACGAGATCGATATCCGTGTGTATGATCCGGATGTCGCTCCTTCTTATAAGACGATAGATTGCGGAGGCGGGGAACGTGTGGCCGACTTGTTGACCGAGGAAGAGAAAGATTGTCTGAAAGGGCTGAAAGTCTGCGGCGGCACGTTGACATCCGAAGATTTCGAGGTGTTCCGTAGCGGAATGTCCTCGTTGGAGGTGCTGGATCTGTCGGAAACGACCGTGGAGAATGATTGGCTTCCCGAAAATGCCTTTTCTCAAAACGGCACATTGAAACACATCAAGTTGCCGAAAGGGGTGAAAGGCTCGGGCAACAATGCGTTCTATTATATGAAGAAATTGGAGGACATCGTGCTGCCCGAGACTTTTGTACAGTTCGGTCTCAATGAATTTTTCGGGACGGCGTCGCTCAAAAAAGTATGGGTGAAATGGAGCCCGATCGTGGCCGGAGCACAGCCGTTGTTAGGCTTTACGATTCCTCCTTGCGCTTTCCGCGCCACGACTTATCAGACGGACGGATTGCTGATTGTGCCCAAAGGCTGTGTATCGGCCTATAAAAATGCCAATATATGGGGCAACTTTAAGACCATCCGGGAGGAAGCGCCCGTGGATGCCTTGTTGATGGAGGTGCAGCCTTTTGATGTCTTTTCTACCGATGGGGTGGAAGAAGTGACGTCCGACGGCGTAAAAGTATACCCTTGTGAGGGAGGATGCCGGATTGTGAAGGATTATGCGGACCCTATTCCGGTCACGGTATATGATTTGTCCGGTCGGGAAACGGTACGGTTGTCCGCAGAAAGCCCACAGACTATTGTGCCGTTGGCGGCGGGCTGTTATTTGATTCGCGCCGGTGAAACCTGTCATAAAGTGATGGTGACCCGTTAAAATCATGTGGGTCCGTGGAACGCACATAAAGAAAACAGTAGGGAAGGAAAAAACTCTATAAATAGATTGAATGAAACAACCGTTTGAAAGACGTAGGAAGAATGCGATGCGGGTGGGGACAGCCTTGACCGGTTGCTTGTTCTGTGCCGCTTTATGGAATGGGGGACTGCCCGTGCATGCGGCAAGGATGACAGATGTGCTGTATCAGTCGGAAACCTCTTCTAAATTTGCCACAGGAGTGGTGTTGGATTCCAAAACGGGAGAGAGCATACCCGGAGCCGCCGTGTCTATATGGCAAGGCGGGCATGTGACACGAGGAGTGAATACAGATATAGACGGACGGTTCAACCTGGCTTTGCCTACGGGGACGTATGAGCTTCGGGTATCCTTGGTCGGTTATAAGACGCTTGTGCTGAAACCTTCCAGTTTAAGTACTGACATGACGGTGCGATTGGAAGAGGATACCAAAGAAATGGGTGAGGTCGTGGTGAACGGATTCTTTGCCAAAAATAAGAATAGTTATACGGGAGCGGTCAAACAACTCAGTGCGATGGAGTTGAAGCAAGTATCGGGAACCAACCTGATTTCGGCTCTTGCCGCCTTGACGCCGGGTCTGGAAATGGTGGAGAATACCCGGATGGGGTCCAATCCCAACCAGGTTCCGGAATTGATCCTGCGAGGAATGAGCTCCTTTTCCAATGAAGGCCAGTCGGTGAACCAACCCACGATCATATTGGACGGAACGGAGATCTCCATGCAGGATCTCTATGATCTCGACATGAATGAAGTGGAGAGCATCAATGTATTGAAGGATGCTTCGGCCACAGCCTTATATGGATCCAAGGCGGCCAACGGTGTGATTGTGATCACGCGTAAGCCTATCAAGGAGTCCACGTTGCATATATCATATAATTTTACGGGTAACGTGCAGTTCCCGGTATTGAGTGATTATGATGTACTCAACCCTTATGAGAAGTTGATATATGAGCAGTTGGCCGGTCTGTACGACGCCAAGGGAGCGATCAACTCCACTACGGGTTTACCGGAGCAGTATGAGTTGGACGAGCTGTATAACGAACGTTATCAGGCTGTTCGTCGCGGACAGAATTCAGATTGGCTGTCTCAACCGGCCCGTACGGCCTTTTCTCACGACCATTCGTTGCGGATTTATGGAGGAGCTTCCAATCTGCGCTATGAGTTGACCGCCCGTTATGGCGACACCAAGGGAGTGATGAAAGGCTATTATCGTCATCGTTATAACCTGGGTTTCAAACTGGATTACTTTGTAAACAACCGTTTGATGGTCTCCAACCGCACGACTTATGCCGAGATTTCGGCTAAGGATTCTCCTTACGGCAGCTTCTCGCTTTATACGCAGATGAATCCTTACGACGCCATGTACAACGCCGACGGCTCTGCCAATACGAATCTGGCGTGGGATCTGGATAACCCGCTTTATGAAGCGCAATTAGGCAGTTTCTCTAAGAACGGGACGCATTCCTTGGCCAACTCGACGGATTTTCGTTGGGATATCACTAAAGAACTCCGCTTGACGGGGCACTTTAATATTACGTCGGGGACGGGATGGAGCAAACAGTTTGAATCACCTAAATCCAGAACTTTCAAGGATGAAACGGACTTGTCCCAGCGCGGACGTTTGACGGAAATGTCGTCTACGGATCTGAGTTATAGCGGAAATCTGGTCGGGGCATACAATAAAATGATGAAAGAAGAGTCGCTGCTCACCTTGACGGCAGGTTGGGAAATCAACCATTCCGATGAGGAAAGCGAGCAGACTCAAGTGATCGGTTTCTTCAACGATGCGTTGTCTTTTATCAGCAACGCCGCCGGTTATCCTTCCGACACGCAGCCGGTGGGTACACAGTCGGAATCTTCCGACGTAGGTTTCTTCCTTAACGGCAGCTATTCCTATCGTAACCGTTATTTTGCGGATGCCACTTATCGTACGACGGGGTCTTCTCAATTTGGAGAGAACAATCGTTTCGGTCATTTCTGGTCTACGGGCGTGGGCTGGAACCTGCTGAACGAGAAGTTTATGAAGGGATTACGCGACCACATCGACTTGCTCAAATTGCGGGCCAGTGCCGGATTTACGGGTAAAGTGAGCTTCAGTCCTTTCCAGGCCATGACGATGTATGAGTACAAAAATACCTATGAATATAAGAACGGAATCGGAGCTGTACCCAAGACGATCGGCAATGTGGGCCTGAGTTGGGCGCGTACAATGACGTACAATGTGGGACTTGATTTGAGCCTCTTCGACCATCGTTTGAATTTTGTGTTGGATGCTTATCTCAAACAAACCAAAGATTTGTTGCTGGATAAGTCGAAAGCGCCTTCTACGGGTGTGACTTCTGCTAAAGAAAACGTGGGAGAATTGCAGAACAGAGGTATAGAATATCAGTTGGACGGCTATATATTCCGTAATCAAAACTTTAACTGGAAGTTGGGAACAACCGGATATGTCAATCGAAACAAAGTGACCAAGCTCAGTTCGGCACTGGAGGAATTGAATCGCAAGAACCAGGAAAATGCCGGAAGTTACCTGGCTCCTTTGGCGCAATATGCGGAAGGCGAGTCCGTGACAGCCTTGAAGTTGGTCCGTTCTGCAGGTATAGATCCGGCTACCGGTAAGGAAATCTACATCAAGAAGAACGGTGAACTCACGTTTACCTACGATCCGGACGATAAGGTGTTGATAGGCGATACCGAGCCGGCTTTTACCGGTACGTTCAATACCTCCTTATATTATAATGGTTTCTCTTTATACGCTTTGTTCAGTCTTCGCTATGGAGCTTGGCTGTATAATACGACCCGCGTGACCAAGGTAGAGGGAGCCGATCCCAAAGAGAATGCCGATCAGCGTGTATTCGACGACCGTTGGAAACAGCCGGGAGATGTGGCTTTATATAAAGATATATCCGATACATCCCGTCCGCAGCAGACGAATCGTTTTGCCGAAAATGAGAACACGTTGACGTTGTCCGCTCTTAATTTTAGCTATGAGTTTTCAGATAAAATCTGTTCCAAGCTCCGTATGCGCAATCTTCGGGTCGGCATTAACTTTACGGACATACTTCGCCTGTCGACGGTCAAGATCGAACGCGGAACGGATTACTTATACAGCCAGGGATTTGAGCTTACGTTAAATACAATATTCTAATGAAAGTGAATAGGATGAAAAGAAATCGATGGATCGGCATTTGGATGATGGTATTTCCGTTGCTCCTGATGTCGTGTGAGAATTACTTGGATATTACTCCGGACGGACAGCGCAAGCGCGATCAATTGTTGTCTACCTCGGAAGGGATCGAAGACGCTCTTTACGGCGTGTATGCGACTTTACGCGACGCCTCGCTTTACGGAACGGAACTTTCTTTCTCTTCGATCGAGATCATGGCCCAGTATCTGGAATGTCCCGGAAATGATGAAGTGTCGGCTCTGTTACAATATAGATATAGCGATACGCGGGTGCAGAGCGTATTTGAGGGGGTATGGACCAAGATGTACAATAACATTTCCAATGTGAATTCCGTGCTCACTTGCGACCTGGTGAAGAATGCCACCGAATACCCTTATTCGATTTACAGAGGGGAGGCCTTGGGGCTCCGGGCGTTGATGCATTTCGATCTGTTGCGCTTGTTTACGGAACAGATTACGCAGAACCCTTCGGCCAGCGGCATACCCTATGCTACGGAGTTCTCTTTGCACACTCCCGATTTCATTTCGGCGGCAGAAGTTTACGACCGTATCATTGCCGATTTGCTCGAGGCCGAGACGTTGCTGGCTGACGAGGATCAGTATAAAAACACGACTTCCTTTATGACCGATCGTCAGATCCATTTCAATCTGTATGCCGTACAGGCCACTTTGGACCGGGTCTACCTGACCAAAGGAGATAAGGAGAATGCGTTGAAATATGCGTTGAAGGTGATTAACAACAGCGGTTATTCTCTTTCCGATAAGACAGAGGTGAACGGAGATTTGGCCGGTATCCTGTCTACGAAAGAAACGATATTCGGAGTTTATTACGCCAACTTCTATTCTGTGGTCAGTCCCTTGTTGCAGAAAACCACTTCGTTCTCTTCGCTTGATCCCCGTAGCGACATTATGGACTTTTATGATGCCGACGTGACCGGTCTGGATTACCGTGCCTCAGCTTATTTCACGGCCACGAGCGACGGAAGTGCGGCTGCTTACCGTTTGAGTAAACTGACAGACGTGTATGAACTTCAAAACATCGCCTCAAAATTGCCGTCCGACAAGATCTTGGGTATTAACATGATTCGCATGCCGGAGATGTATTACATCGCAGCCGAGTGCCTGTTGGACAAGGATTATGATGAGGCTGTGCGGCTGTTCAACGAAGTGCTGACTCACCGCGGACTGGAGGAACTGTCCAATTGGCCGGCTCCCCCAAACAAACTGACGCAGGATGCCATCAATGCTGAGCGTTACCGTGAATTTATCGGTGAGGGACAGACGTTCTTCAATATGAAGCGACAGAATCTTTCGATCTCTTCGGTAGACGGGAAAACCGTCATCAAGCCTTCCAACAAAGTGTATGTAGTGCCCATTCCGGATATTGAATACGATTACCGTAAATAAAAAAGATGAAAATGAAGATATATCAAATACTGAAAGTGTGCTTAGGGGCCTTGTCCGTCTTGTGGATATGCGCCTCGTGTTCGGAGACCGACTATCTCGTTTATGATACATCGCGTTCCGGCATTTATTTCACGAAAGATACGCTGACCTACTCTTTCGGGGTGACGCCCGTGGAGCAACGTACGACTGTATTCCGCATTCCCGGGCGCATCATGGGGACGTTGTCTGATGCGGATCGGACTTTTGCTTATGAAGTGATCGCCGACTCTACTACGGCTGTGGAGGGAGTACAATATAATATAGGTAAGCCTGTGATTCCGGCGGACTCCATCAACGGTTACATTCCCGTGGAGCTTCTTCGCGACGGTTTGGCCGGCGATTATCAAAACGGCTATGTGAGCTATAAATTGGGGGTACGCCTGTTGAACGGAGACGGGTTTGAGCCCACGTTGGATGAGGCTTCTCAAATCCGGGTGTTGACCTTCGATAATGCCGTGGAGCAACCCGACTGGTTAAATGCCAACGGCGAAAAAGTATGGTATACCAGTACGTGGGGAGTATGGCATCCGCTGAAACTGATCAAGATGGTGGAGTATTTCCATGCGATTAAGGATGTGTTGCCCGAGATCTATGTGAAGATGGTGGCACTTTACGGTGAGAATCTGGAGAATGTGCCCTACGGAGATTTCTACGTGTATGGCACCATCATGAAGAAGTACGTCTACGAACCCATGTATGAGTACTTCAGCGATCCGGCAAACCGGGACGAGATCTTGTCGCTTTATCCCGATTTTCCTTTCGATTTCCCCAATCCGTATGCGTAAAACGTGGACATAACCTAAAAAAGACAGACAGATGAAAATACGATATATGCTACTGATGTGCGGGTTGCTGTGCCTGACGTCATGTTTTAAGGACGAGACCACGGAGGGAACGGGAGCCATCTCCGAAATCATCATCGAGGACGGTACCATAAAGGATACGTACGAAATCGACAAGAATGATACGCTCGTCATCACGCCGAAGGTCAGACAGACCACCCGTGACAAAGCCTTGTCTTATACTTGGGAAGTAGACCAGAAAGTATATTCCACCGACACCAGTTTCGTGTATGTGGGAAACATGCTGGGTACTTACCAATGTCGACTGATTATAGAGAACGAGGATGGAAAAACCTTTTTCCCTTTCACGCTCAACGTGAATTCTCCTTACGAAGAAGGCATCACCGTGTTGAGTTGCGATGAGGAGGGGAAAAGCATGCTCTCGTTCATGCTCAAACAGAGAGATACCGGCATAGAAGATCATTTCGAGCAAGGAGATTGTTTCGCATTGAACAATCCGGATGAGCCGTTTGCTTCCCATGTGGCCGATATGGTGCAGTGCGACGGAAGTCTGATCATCGCTTGTCGGGGTGAAGGGACGACGGCCGATCCCGGTACCATCTATTATCTGAACGAGAAGACCTTTGTGGTAGAAAACATGCTGACGGCTCCGGAATATCCCGACTTCAAACCTACGCGGATGGGAATTCCCGCCAACGGTTCCGCCGGGTCGTCTTATCCCATTTTGTGTGAAAACGGTTCGGTGTATGAGTTCTCCACGACGGAGGGCGCGTTGGCGCCGGCCACGAAATTGAAGTCCACTTATGCACAGGCATGCGCCGTATACAGCGGCGGAAGTGCCGGGAAGTACGATCTGCTCTTTTGGGACAATCAGGTCGGAGGGCTTTGCTTGCTGCTCAACGGTTACGGCCCGTATTATTGCAGTTCGACCTACCTTTTGACACGAGACCAGTGCGTGGGTTCCGCCAACTACTTTAACGGATTGGATTTCGTCACGATGTTCATTCCTCGCCTTCCGGCATAGTCTTCGGGTGACGAGCAGCCTACCGTTGTGGTGGTGACGAAAAGCGGAAGCATCTATCAGAAAGTGCAGCTGCATGCCGCTTTCTGGCGGATGAGCGACGAACTGGGAAAGCCCGTCTTGGTGGATAACGGAGGAAAGACGATGGCCGGCATCGGGAGCTGTAATCTTACGGCGGAATCGCCTATGGTTGCCTCGCGTGGATATTATGCGTTGCTGTATGGCGATGGAAACAAAGTCTATCGGTGGAATTATACCACTTCGCAGCGTCTGGACCAGACGTCGGTACACGCTACGGTCGGTTCGGCTCAGGCCGTCATTACGGGACTGGAGTTGAGTTCCGATCAGAAAGAGACTTTCGTAGCCTTCTATGAACCGGAAGAAAAGGGGTTGAACGGACATGTATGGGTCATTGATACCGATAAGGGGACTATCCTGCGCAAATACGACAATGTCTGCTATCGTCCGGTGAAAATCATGTATAAAAAGAAATAAAAGAAAAAGATCAGAAACATGAAAAGTACAAAAATGAAAATATGGGCTTTGGCCTTCGCATTCGGCGCTACGCAAGTCGTCGGAGCCCAGACGTTGCATCTGCAAGGTTCTTTCAAGAATGCCGATGCCGCAGAGATGAATCTCTATGCCAAAGGGATGGGCGATACCATTCCTGCCGTGAAACTGAATGCCGAGTCTTCACATTTCGAAGGACAGGTGACCGTATCGCCTTCGGGATTCTATAGTCTGTACGGAAACAACAAGGGGGCGCAGTTGATCGTTCCCCTTTACCTGCCGAACGCCGATCGCACTCCTTCGTTGAAGGTGCGTATGGAGGACGGTTGTCCCGTGGTGGAGACCGGAAAGGACAATCAGACCCTGTCGGCTTTCAATGTCCTTACTTATGTCAAGGGACGTGAGTTCTGGACACAAGGCAAAGAGATGAACGCGCCGGTTTTGAAAGCTTTCCTGAAAAATTATGCGCAGGCGGCTGATTCCATTGCCGGACACTATAATTGTTCGGCTCCCGTGCGGGAATATCTGAAGTTGTGGGCCTACGTGACGACTTATGCGAACTATACCTCATGGACACAAGTTTCGGGACGTCCGTCGGATGAATTCCCCTTCCCCCTTACCGATGTCGTGGAAGAGCCGTATCGCGTGTTGGATACGCCGATGGCCGCATTCTTCCCGAACACGCCTTATATCGTGTTCGGTACGTTGCCCAAGGCCGGTCTTGAAGAACGGATGAGCTATTTGCAGGCGCATTACTCCAACGAAGACATCCGCAAGGCGGTGGGATCTTATATCTTGGACGACTATGTACGTCATTTCGATTTCAATGCCGGCGACTTCGATCAGGGACTTGCGACGCTGGAGGCGGCAACGGCAAAATACGGCATGGATACGAAATACGTGGAGAAATTCGAGGCACGCAAATCGTCCATGAAGGGCAAGAGTTTTCCCACAGGCGTGACGCTGGTCGATGCCGACGGTCAGAAAATGGATTTCAGCCGTTTCAAGGGGGATTACGTTTATGTGGACCTGTGGGCTTCGTGGTGCGGTCCGTGCTGTAAGGAAGTGCCGTTCTTGCAGGAGTTGGAGGCCAATTTGCAAAACAAGAACGTGAAGTTCCTGTCGATATCCTTAGACAAGAACGAAAAAGCCTGGAAAGACAAGATGAAAGCTCTGAACATGGAGGGAGACCAATGGCTCAGTCCTGACGATTCTTTGGCCGAAGCCCTGAATATTAAGGGTATACCTTATTTCTTGATTTATGATAAGGACGGTAACCTGTATCGGGGAAATGCGCCGCGTCCCAGTCAGCCCGAGTTGAAAACCTTGCTCGAAGGTTTACACTGAAATGCTGGACCTATATTGAGGCATACGCATGAAAAACGGGAAGTCGGTTATTCGGCTTTCCGTTTTTTTAATGCCTCGGCACAGGCCTCCATCAGCCATTTCGGGGTAGAAGTGCCCCCGCAGATGCCCACGGAATGGCATTCCTCCAGCCACTTGACGTCGATTTCGTCTGCCGAGTCGATGAGATAGGAACGGGGATTCACGTGGCGGCATTCGTTGTAAAGCACTCGTCCGTTCGAGCTTTTCTTTCCGCAGACGAAAAGAATCACGTCGTGGCGTGAGGCGAAGTCGCGGATATGCGGCATGCGGTTGGCCACCTGCCGGCAAATCGTGTCATAGTAGCGGAAGGTGGCTTGCGGAGAAATGTGCGCTTGAATGTAGTCCACGATTTTTCGGAATCCGTCCAGCGGTTTGGTGGTTTGAGAATACAGGCATATATCTTTGTCGAAGTCCAGTTTGGTTACTTCTTCCGGCGATTCTATGACGATGGCCTGTCCCTCGGTCTGTCCTACCAGTCCCAGCACTTCGGCATGTCCGTTTTTCCCGAAGATGACGATCTGTTTGTCCCGTGCGCCGTCGTGGCCGTAATCCTTCTTAATGCGCTCCTGCAAATGGAGCACCACGGGGCAGGTGGCGTCTATGATGTCGATGTCGTTCTTTCGGGCCTGCTGGTAGGTGGCCGGCGGCTCGCCGTGGGCTCTCAACAATACTTTGGCATGGCGCAGGGTGGAGAATGCGGCATGATCGATGGTGATGAGCCCGAGCTTTTTCAGCCGGTCGCATTCCTTGCCGTTGTGCACGATGTCGCCCAGACAGTAGAGCGTTCCCCCTTGTGCCAGCTCCTCTTCGGCCTTATTGATGGCGCTGGTTACGCCGAAGCAAAAGCCCGAACCTTGGTCTATTTCTATCTTCATGTGTCAATTCTTTTAAATTCCGCATCGCCGTTTGTGTGCATGCCCTCAGCCTTTGTGCGGATCTTTTGTTTTTTTTCTCCGCCGAACTGTCGTTCGATGAGGGTGTGTCTTAATTCAAAAAGCACTTTGATAAAGTAATATTGAGAAACTT
>JAJPYK010000267.1 GCA_021205005.1 Paraprevotella sp.
TTCAGGCTGTACAAGAAAACTATGAGGGAGAACCCCTATACGCCAGCCGCTGGAGGGACTATCAGCGCAATTCATACTTCGGACTTCGTTTCGGTTTGAACATTCCTACGATACGCTATCAGGGTACGGGCGGGCATGCCCAGACCGATCCGCTTCCCCGTTACCATCTCGGCCTGATTTATGGAAACAAGTTGGGCAACGGGCTTCCCTTTTTCCTGGAGACCGGACTCTTTTATACGGAAAAAGGGGCTAAGATTCAGGCCTGGGATGAGTTAGGGTACAGGAAATGCACCTTGAGATATTTGGAGGTTCCTCTCGTGCTCAAATACAAATTGGACACGAATATCGACGATTTCTCCGTGCAACCGTTTTTCGGCGGGTTCATGGCGGTCGGTGTAGGCGGAAATATGAAAGATTACGATTACCGTACGCAAAACAGTCCTTTCGGCACTTCCCGTTACAAACGTTTCGACGCCGGTTTGCGGGTGGGGTGCGGCATTGCGTTCCAGAATTTCTATTTTGAAATGGGAGATGATATCGGTTTGTTCAATATTGCCGGGCGGAATTATGCCGAATATAATTACGACAACTTCGACGGCCATATCCGCACCGGCAATTTCATCATGTCCGTAGGAGTCAACTTCTAACTTCCGAGATAAGCCGCAACAGCTTCGGCGCAACGTTCGCCGTCGATGGCAGCCGATACGATTCCTCCCGCATAGCCGGCGCCTTCGCCGCAGGGGAACAGTCCTTTCAACCGGACATGTTGCAACGTCTCTCCGTCGCGGATAATGCGGACGGGAGCGGAGGTGCGGCTTTCTACGGCGATCATGGCCGCTTCATTGGTCAGGAAGCCGTGGGACGCCTTGCCGAACCGGCGGAAACCTTCGGCCAATCGGCTGGTGACGAACGAAGGCAACCAGAAATGCAGCGGAGAGGATACCAGGCCGGGCGCATACGAACTGGAAGGTAAATCGTAACTCAACCGGCCGTTGACGAAGTCGGCCATGCGTTGGGCAGGTGCGGTCTGCCGGCAATGCCCCTGTTGCCAGTTCTGATATTCCAGCGCTTCTTGGAAGAACATCATCGACAGCGGGTGGGAGAGGTCCGGTTTTTCTCCCGACAAGGCCATAAAATCCGTTAACGACTTTTCTGCCAGATCTTCGGGACGCAGTTCCACCACCATGCCCGAATTGCTCCATTTCGTCCCGCGGTTGCTGGGCGACATGCCGTTCACCACGATCTGATGCGGCCCGCTGGCCGCCGGAACGACGAATCCGCCGGGGCACATGCAGAAGCTGTATACTCCCCGTCCTTCGACCTGTTGCACGAAACTATATTCCGCCGCGGGCAGATACTTGCCCCGTCCGTTCTTGTTGTGATATTGAATCTGGTCGATCAGTAGCGACGGATGCTCCACACGCACGCCCACAGCCAATCCTTTGCCTTCGAGTTCCACCCCGTGTGCATGCAACCAACGATAGACATCGCGGGCCGAATGTCCTGTGGCCAGGATTACCGGTCCTTCAAATACTTGTCCGGTGTGGGTCTCAATGCCGGTCACGGTGTCTGCTTCAATCCTCAGGGCGTCCATGCGCGTACCGAAATGCACTTCGCCGCCGCAGGCCTGGATCGTGTTCCGCATGTTTTCGATGACGCGCGGCAGCTTGTCCGTCCCGATGTGGGGATGAGCGTCTTGTAAGATCGACACGCTGGCGCCATGCTGACAGAATACGTGGAGAATCTTCTCCACATTGCCGCGTTTCTTGCTGCGGGTGTACAGTTTTCCGTCGGAATATGCGCCCGCACCGCCTTCGCCGAAACTGTAATGGCTCTCGCTGTCTACTTTCTGTTCCCGTGAAATTTTGGCCAGGTCTATTTTACGCTCGCGTACGTTCTTGCCCCGTTCCACTACGATGGGGCGAAGACCGGCCTCGATCAGGCGCAGGGCTGCAAAAAGTCCGCCGGGACCGGCACCGACTACGATGACCGGCCGGGCGTTCTCCACGTGGGGATATTCCGTGCGGATAAATTCGTCGTCTTCCGGCAGTTCATTGATATAAACCCGTACTTTCAGATTGACGTAGATCGTACGCTGGCGGGCGTCGATGCTGCGTTTCAATACCCTGACGGCTGTCAAGGTCCGTTCGTCTTTTCCATTCTCTCGGGCGATGTAGCGGCGCAAGGCCTGTTCGTTGGCAGCCGTTTCCGGCAATACCCTGAATTGATATTCTTCTATCATGATTTTCTTTCGTTTGTTTTTATCGGTGTCAGCCGAAGAGCGCGCGCAAGGCCTCTTCCACTTTACGTACCGGCACCAGTTCTATTTTCTGTTTCGAGGGATCGAATCCCTGCAAGTTATGTTGGGGGATGAGCATGCGGCGGAAACCTAATTTGGCTGCTTCGGCCACGCGCTGTCCGATGCGGTTCACCGGACGGATTTCCCCGCTCAGTCCCACTTCTCCCGCCATGCACACGCCGTTTTCTATCCCGGTATCCACGTTGCTGCTCAATACGGCGGCGATGACGGAGAGGTCGATGGCCGGATCGTTTACTTTCAGTCCGCCGGCAATATTCAGAAAGACGTCTTTTTGTGCCAACCGGAATCCCACCCTTTTTTCCAGCACGGCCAGCAACATGTTCAGGCGGCGCAGGTCGAATCCCGTGGCCGACCGTTGGGGCGTGCCGTAGGCCGCTGTGCTCACCAAGGCCTGCGTTTCGATCAGGAACGGGCGTACGCCTTCTATGGCCGAGGATATGGCCACTCCGCTCAGGCCTTCATGATGCTCCGACAGAAGAAGTTCGGAGGGATTGCTCACCTGTCGCAGGCCATCCTGTCGCATTTCATAGATGCCCAGTTCGGCCGTGCTGCCGAAGCGGTTCTTGATGCTGCGTAGGATGCGGTACATGTAATGCTGGTCGCCTTCGAACTGTAACACGGTATCGACAATGTGCTCCAGAACTTTCGGTCCGGCCAGCGTGCCTTCTTTGTTGATATGTCCGATCAGGATAACGGGGATATTGCTTTCTTTGGCAAACTTGAGCAGCAAGGCCGCACACTCGCGTACCTGCGAGATGCTGCCCGGGGTATTGTCTATCGCTTCGGTCATGATGGTCTGTATGGAGTCGATGACCACCAGGTCCGGCTGCTCGTTCCGTATGTGCAGAAAGATCTGGTCGAGCGAGGTCTCGCAAACGACCAGGCACGGCGATCGGGACAGAAAGTCTTCTTTGCGGGCGTCCGATCCGGTGACTCGCGGTACCAATCGGTCGGCACGCAATTTCAATTGGCGCGCACTCTCTTCTCCGCTGACGTAGAGTACCCGTTTGTCGGTCATGCTCAACACGGTTTGCAGAATCAGGGTGGACTTCCCGATGCCGGGTTCTCCGCCCAGGAGTACCAGCGAACCGGGGACAAGTCCTCCGCCCAGCACGCGGTTCAGCTCATCATCGTGCAGATCCAGCCGCGGTTGTTCGTCCGATATGATGTCGCCCACCGGAAGGGGACGGGGACGTGTGGAACCGTCGGCCGAAGCCTGACGAAAACTTCCGGCTGCCGATGCCGCCGTATTTTCCTTGCGTACGGTGAACTCCTTAAAGGTGTTCCACTCGCCGCAGGAGGGGCAGCGTCCTATCCATTTCGGGGATTCTTGTCCGCAATTGCTGCATACGTAAACGGTTTTATCTTTTGCCATAGCTTCTTTGTATCTCTTTTGAGGGGATAAAAGTACGCAGATTTATCGACTTTCCATAGTTTCGGGGTCGAAAAATCTAAGGGTATGCGATAGGGTGAGGAATATATGCGGGAGGAGTGAAAATCAATCTGCGGAGAAAAATTTTTCATTCTCCGCAGATTGAGCAATTTTTCTCCGCAGAAAAAACGGCGGCGGAAAGTCCGGAAAGGTCAGGCGTTCCGGAGGAGGGGAGAGGGCAGTGGTTTTGCACGGAATTTTCTGTGACGGACTCACCGTTTGGCCAGCTCTTGTTTTTGTCGTTGGGGCAGTGAGTCTGCTACGAGTTCATACGACTGCCTGACAAGTGCCTTTACGGTCTCGTCCGGCACATCTTGGTTTAAACTGACGCTGATCCAGTGCTTTTTGTTCATGTGATAACCGGGTCGTATGCCTTCGTAACGGGCTTGCAGTTCTTCGATCTGTTCCGGACGGCATTTGAGATCGCAAAAGTCGAATACATCTATGTTGACAAAGCAGAACCATTTGTCTCGTACGCAGAAAACCAGCAGGTTGCGGTCATATTCCGATGAGGCCTTTTCGGATGGCATTTTGTCGTGTGCGCCTGGTAAAGAGAGGCAGTAATTTCTGAAATCTTCTACATTCATCGTCTGTTGATGGAAAAGTCATGAGTTTCTCAATACGGTCGACAAAGCGGCAAACGAATCGAGAGCAATTTCTTCGTCGCCTCTTTTCAGTGTCATGTCCTGCGAACTCCGTAGGGTGAGGACCGGCATTTGCGCATCGGCGTTTATCGGGAGGACATCATAGCCTTGACGGACAATGGCGTTTTGCGCCCAGTAATACAAACGGTCGTCGGCAGCCTGTAATCGCATTCCGTGGCGGTTTTTTCTTGCGGAAACGTAAGTGCCCCGTCTCGCGTCGAAGTTCACGTCAGAGCTATCGAAAAGAAAGTCCATACGTCCTGCGAGCACCATGTCTTCGGTCGCTCCGCAGCGCAGGGTACTGTCCGGCATCATTAGCCAAAGCCGGTCGGACAAAGTCAGGGCCTGCTCGATGTCGTGAGTAGATAGCAGGACGGCCTTTCCTTCTTCTGTCGTCAGACGGCGGAGCAGTTCCATCACTTCGATGCGGCTCACCACATCTAAAAAGGCCGTAGGTTCATCCAATAGAATCAAAGGGCATTCTTGTACCAGAACCTTGGCAATCAGGGCTTTCTGCCGTTCTCCGTCGGAGATTTCCGACACGTAGCGTCGGGCTTTCGGCGTCATGCCTACCATTTCGAGTGCATGGTCTACCAGCTCTTTGTCGTGACGGCTGAGGCGACCGAAGAATCCGGTATGCGGTTGACGTCCTAAAGCCACCAGTTCATATACGGTGAGACCTCCGGCCTGGGTACGGTCGGTCCACACTACGCCGATGGTCGTTGAACGCTCGCGTCCGCTGTAACGGGGCAGAGGTTTGCCCAAGAGTTCCACCCGTCCGGCCAAGGCCGGTTGCGCGGCGGCCAATGTCCGCAACAGAGTGGATTTGCCTACGCCGTTTCCGCCGAGGAGTCTAGTCAGTTCTCCGCTCGAAAGACTGAAATTCAGTCCTTCGTGCACCACCGTAGTATGCCTGCCTTGTCGATACCCTGTCGAAAGGTCGTATCCTGCCAGTACCGTATGCCGTTCCATCAGTTGAAATATTGGATTTTGCGTGAGTTGACAATGACATAAATGATCACGGGAGCTCCCAGTACGGGGGTGACGGCATTGAGGGGCAGGATACCCATCTCGCCGGGCAGGAGGCAGATCAGATTGCAGAGCAGGGCTACGGCTCCGCCGCTCAGGAGCGTCACCGGAAGCAGGGAGTTGTGGTTGGACGTGCCCAGCATCAGGCGGGCCACGTGAGGCACAGCCAGACCGATGAAAGCCACCGGACCGCAGAAGGCCGTGGTCACAGCCGTAAGAATGCCGGTGACCAGCAACAGCATATTGCGTACACGGCGCACGTGTACGCCTAGATTTTCGGCATAACGTTCGCCCAAAAGCAGGGCGTTCAGCGGTTTGATCAGCAGCACCGCCATCAGCAGACCGGCCGATGTTACCGCTACGAACCAAGGTAATTGGGCGAGCGATACGCCTCCGAAGTTGCCTAATCCCCAGATCATATAGGAATGCACGCCTTCGGCCGTGGCGAAAAAGTTCAGCAGCGAAATGGCCGATGAGGCCACGTATCCCATCATGATGCCGGCAATCAGCAACATGACGTTGCTGCGGATCAGGGTGGAGAGGAACAGGATGATACCCATGACAGCCACGGCACCGGCAAAGGCTCCCAAGATGACGGCCATGAAACCCGAAAGCGAGAAGGCGTCCGTGGCAACCATTCCTCCGCCGGCCAACATCACCAAGGCCACGCCGAGACTGGCTCCCGAACTGATGCCCAGGATGGAAGTGTCGGCCAAAGGGTTGTTGAAAGCCGTCTGGAGCATCAAGCCCGAAACGGCCAAGGCTGCGCCGCTGAAAACGGCTGTGACGCACAACGGCACACGCGACTCCCAGATGATGAATGTCCAGGCGTCGTGCGCTACGTCCTTTCCGGTCAGGATCTGCCAAACGGCTTCCGCCGGAATGTCTACGGATCCGCCGACCAGATTGGCCGCGGCCAGCAGTAAAATGACCGCAACCAGAATGCCTCCGCAGATGTATCCTTTATATTCCACTGCTTCTGTCTTTTTTTATTCTTTCAAACGGCTGAAATATCGGGTCTTCTGAGCGTCTTCCATATCGGGATGGAATACCCGTATCAGGTCTTCCAACAAGTATTCCGGATGAAAAGGCGTTTCTTCGTAATAGGGCACTTTCCCCAGATTGCAGCCGTAAATCTGTCGTTCGCGAAAGGCTTTGAAACCGGCATAAGGAGCAAAGTCGCGTTTCAGTTCCCCATAGGTCTTGTCCGTCGGTGCATTGTAGCGGATCAACCAGATGTCGGCGTCCTTGGCTTTGTCGTAGACGGTCTCGAAACTGAGCGGCGACGATCCGCTCATGTCGAGGTAACTGAATACGTAATCCGCTCCGGCGTCGGCCAACAGTCGGCCTACCGTGCTGCGTCCGCCCGGAACGTACCATGCCGATCCGGACTTTTCGTCGGTAAAGACTTTCGGTTTTCCCGGCGCATCGGCCACTCTGCCGGCCAAGGTCCGATAGCGGGTCGCTACCCGGTTGAAAAGTGAGTCGGCTTCACGCGCCTTGCCGTACAACAGTCCGAAGAATCGCATCCACTCCGCACGTCCCAGGGGCGAAGTTTCCATGTAATCCGCACATTCCACGATCGAGATGTCCAGTTTGTCCAGGCGTCCGTAGCCTCCCCCGTTCTCGAAGGGGGACAATAAAATGGCATCGGGATGCAGTTGGATGATCTTTTCGATGTCCGGACTCATGCTGTTGCCTAAATCGGCTACGCGTCCCGTGCGGCATCCTTCACGGATCTCGGGCAGGTTGATGTATTCCAGGTCGCAAATGCCTTTGATGGCCGAAAGGGCGCCCAGTTCTTTCAGCAGTCCGCAGTGTACTGAAGAATAGACTACGGACTTTTGGAGCGGGACGCGGATGACCGTGCCTTGCGGCAGACTGTCGGGCAGAGGGGCGTTACGGTCTACCAATATATAGGTATGGAGGATTTTCAGCGTGTCCCACGGATTCCTTAGCGTGGCTATTTGATAGCCGCGGCCGGACACTAAAGTCAGGTTCGTGGCATATTGCAGCGGTAAGGTATCGCCGTCCGATAAAGAAAAGGCCGTCCGGCCTCCCCCTGTGCAAGAAGGGAAAAGCCAAACGGCCGTCCATAAGAAAATCAACGAAATATATATTTTCATCAATCAGCTTTACGAGTGAAAAAATAAATCCCGGAAGGATCTATGCCGGCCTCCACTTTCCGTAGCAGATTGCCTGTCGGACTGTAGATATTGGCATATCCAGGAGTGGTATAAGACGCATAACCGTCTACTAAGTTGTAAGAGGTCAAGACGATATTGCCAGTGATGGGATCTGCGGCAATAGCTGCGGGAGCATCTGCCGACAGGGGCAAGGAGGTGTAGTCGTCTTTGCCGCCCGTCAAGGCGACAGTACCGTAGGATACGGTCGTTGAGCCATAAGGGCTGTTGACGACATAGAGCGTATTGGTACCGTCGGGAATATCCATCATCGTGGCATCGGCAATTTTCTTGTGATTGTTGCCTGTCAGATCCAAACGATATACGGCGGCATTCTGTTGATGCCAGTTTTCATCATAAGTGCCTGAGCTCAACATGTACACATTGCCCTGTGCGTCTGCATCCATCTGTACGGGGTTTGTCGGTACGGTGATGTCGCGGGTCTTGGTAAAGTCCGACAGATCGATTTCGGATACGGTCGTTCCTGTGCCGTAATTGGAGTTCGGTACGTAAAGTTTGCCATTGGCCACCGCCATTTTCTCTGGATATTCGCCTACGGCCACCGATCCCGTGATTTCGAAGGACGCCGTGTCGATTTTGCAGACATATCCCGAATAAAAAGAAACATACACGTATTTGCCGTAACCTACGACGTCGCGCGGTTGGCTCAACGTTGCATTATCGGCGAAACTGATCTGTTTTATGGATTTGAAATTCGATTTGGAACAGATCTCGATTGTATTGGAGGTCGACACCGCCGTATAGATTTTGCTTCCGTAAATGCAGACGTTATTCGGCGTTTGTCCTAAAGAACGTCCGTTGGCAGAGGCAAAAAGTCCAGACTGTATGGTGAAGTCGTCATAGTTTACCCAGCTGAAATCTCCGTCTATGCCCGTACTTTCATTGCCCTTGTTCTGGATTAAAAATCCCGTGCTCGAAGCGACAGCCGTGCTGTCTTGGGTATTGCCGCCTTCGTTGGGCATCGGGGTGTCATCATCATTGTCACAGGCCGTGAATGCCACTGCGGCACATACCATTAACCATAACTTTAGATTTTTCATTTTCTTTCTTTTTAAATGGATTATTATACAATAAATTTGATAGTTATTTTCCACGAACGTCCGGGCATCGGATAAAGCCGGACGATTTCGTATTGTTCATTCGTCAGATTCATCAGATCCGCACGGAGCATACAACCGAACTTCCGCCAATGGAAGTCGCGATAGGCTGCTAATCCGATTTCATGGTAGGGTTTCAGTCTCGTGAGATCCATATTGGCATTGGTGGAATAGCGTTCGGAAACGGCCGTACCGTGAAGACTGACATTGAGCCAGGGCGTCAGCAAAGCTATGGCGCCGCCTCCCGAATGGCTGGGCGTATAGGCGATTTGGTCTTTATAATACGTCCCGCCGGGCGAAGTCACGTTTACGGCATACTGATAGGTGTAGTTGGCATTCAATTCCAATCGCAACCATTTCGTAGCTTCCAGACCGGTGGAGACTTTCGTGTCTACTCCCATGATATCGACTTTCCCCACATTCACCATGTTCCAGTAGAACATGTTCATGGGCATGGCTACAATCTTATCCGTTACCTTATTATAATAAAGGTCGGTTTGCATTTCCAGACTCTTCAGGACGTGGCGCGAAGAGGGGACGGCAAGCGTCAGGCCCGTGCTGAACTGACGGGCGATTTCGGGAAGTAAGTCGCGATTGCCCAACCAGGTGTAATAATTATCCGTGAAGGTCGGCATGCGGAAAATGTCTTTGTAGGAGGCACGCCAGGTGAAACAGCCCTGTCCGGGACGCCAGGCCAACGCCACGGAAGGCGATAAACGATGGGCGTCACGGGCTTGTTTCCCCTCTTTAGCTCCGTTGCGGAACACGCTGACGAGCAACGTGGCTGTGGCGGTGATGTCGCCTTGGTCGTATTTGGCAGCCACGCTCTCCAGTGCAGAGTGTCGGAAAGGCCTGCGCGTATCTATGGCATCGCTGCTCAACGTGGTATAAGCATAGTCCGAGGAGAGGGAAAAGCTCAGAAAAGCGAGCGGCGTATAAAACAACGACATGGAGGCGTAGTACTCCTGTTGCTGATAAATGTTCTCTTTCACATGATTGGGATACTGCAATCCTTCGTCCCGATAATGCGTTTCGGCATAATTGGCTTTCAGGTTGGCCTGATACGCCCATCGGCTGCCCCAGCGCGTTTGGAAATGAGCCTGTCCGAAGGCATTGCGGAAGCGTTGGCTTTCGTGGTTTACGGGATTATAATAGATCACCTGTCCCGGTAACTGTTTCCAACTGTCGTAATAGTATATTTTGCCTTGGAAACTGCGGGCGGATTGCGGACGATAATATATGTCCAGTTCGGCTGTTCCGTTCTTGAGTGCGTTGTTGGCCCTCTTTTCCCGAGTCACTAAGGTATGATTGGTCTGTGTGAAAGGGTAGCGGTTGTCTGCCCGCAGATAATCGGCTTGCAGGCGCATGCTCCAGTTTGTGCGCAGGCGTTGCTCGAACTTGATGTGAGGATTGACGTAACCGAATGCTCCGGATGTAACTTGTGCCTCCCATCGGTTGTGCCGTTCCGTGAAATCAGGTGCTTCAGAGCTTAGATAAAGTGTGGCGGCCGAAGCCAACGTACGTGCCGGTACGAAGATATCCGCGTTATCGCCGACCACCAGCGTCAGTCGGTCGGCTTGTTCCAGCGAGAAGCGGCTCAGGTCGATTTGTCCGCTTTCGCAGTCGGTCACGGCCATACCGTCGTAGACTACGCCGGTATGGGTTGCGCCCATCGAGCGTACGGACAGCGTTTTCATTCCGCCGGCTCCTCCGTAATCGCGTATGTTCGTACCCGACATACGTCGCAGTGCATCCGCCAGATCCGTGATACCCTGCTCTTGTATTTGTTCGCGCGTTATGCTTTGGACGGAGACGGTACGGTCGTTGCGCTCTTTTCTGTCCGCTTTGACCTCTACGGTTTGCATCTGTTTGATGCCGGCCGATAACGAGTCTGTCCCCGCAGTCTGTCCGAAGCCAGACTGCGGAACGCACAAAAGTATGAAACATGCTGCTACGCACGTTCTTTTGCACGATTTACCTTCGCATCGAGTATCCGCCCAATTTTCCATCTTATCAAGCCATGCTTTGTCAGCACAATGATATGTTCCCTCCTCTCACTCCTCGAAGATTCGGGCTTTTTTATGTTTTGCAGGTCTTCTGACTTACTCCGGCTTGTTAGCCTTCCCCCCTTATCATCGGATAAAGACGTGGCCCGGGATTTTAAACAAGCCGCCTAATGAGCTTACAGCAGCGGGACTGTTCGGGATTTGCACCCGATTCCCTTTTCATCCGTCGTCCCGAAATGGTTGCCCAGGAAGGACAGACGGAACAAAACGTTGCAAAATTATTAAAAAATCCCATATGCACGACCTCTTTCATTGATTTTTATCAAGAAAACCCCTCTTTTAGCAGAACAAACGTCGTTTTGCTTGGTCAGTGCCCGGAATACCCTTACCTTTGCATCGTCATAAGGAATAAAAGAGATTTAGTTTTTAGGTATTTGGCTCCGTAAGGAGTTGTTTTAGGTAAAAGATTGTTGGATTAAAAAAGAAAGGTAAGAAGATTATGACAGGATTAATGATTATCGCAGTGGCCGTAGTAGCTATGGTAGCTGCAAAAGGTACAAAGAAGAGCAACAGTAAGTTCTTGGGTTCAAGCACTTCAATGTTCTTTGGAGACCAAAAC
>JAJPYK010000240.1:0-1581 GCA_021205005.1 Paraprevotella sp.
CGGCCTGCTTGATATCGCTCAAAATCAGCGTGCGCTTACGCCCCACGCCATCGGGACGACGGTTCATGAAGTCGAGGGCGATATCCAAAGAATTGAAATCGGAATTATAACTGTCGTTGATCAGCGTACAACAGCAACGCCCTTCTTTCACTTCCAGACGCATCGCCACGGGTTCGAGCACGGCCATTCTCTCGGCTACGGTCTGCGGCTCCAGTCCCAGATACAGACATACGGCCAGACAAGAGACGGAATTTACCACCGAAGCCTCGTCGATAAACGGAATGCGGTAGGCATATTCTTCTCCTTTATATAAATAAACCACGCGGGTGGAATCGTCTCCTTTTTCCACTGCCACCACGGGCAAAGCCACGTCTCGTCTTTCTCTCGACCAGGTCCAATATTCGCCTTTGAAAGACGAAAGATTGACACAGTCGGCCACCACGGTATCGTCGATATTGTAAACCAACACTTGGGCATCCTTGAACAGTTTCAGTTTCTCCGTGCACTTCTGCTCGCGCGAACGGAAGTTCTCCTGATGGGCATCTCCCAAACAAGTGAACACGCCGATCGTGGGCTGAATGATGGATTGCAGGGCATCCATCTCACCGCATTCGGATATGCCGGCCTCAAACAGTCCCAACCGGCTCTGTTCGTTCAGGCTCCACACGGACAAAGGCACGCCGATCTGCGAATTATAACTCCTTGGCGAACGGGTCACGGCCATATCGGGCGATAGCAGTTGATAAAGCCATTCTTTCACGATCGTCTTCCCGTTGCTTCCGGTGATGCCCACCACCGGAATATCGAACGACTCACGATGCCGCTCGGCCAGCCGTTGCAAGGCTTTGAGCGGACTGACCACTTGCAGGAAATTGGCGCCGGCATAGGCCGTAAGGTCCTCGGGCAGCCTGCTGACCACAAACGAACGCACCCCTCTCCGGTACAGTTCGGGAATATAACGATGGCCGTCGTTCCGTCGACTTTCCAAGGCAAAGAACAGCGTGTCTTCCGGAAAGCATAAAGAACGACTGTCCGTCAGAAGCCAACGGACCTCCACTTCTTCGCCTCCCACAAGATGCGCACCGACCAATGATGCGATTTTTTCTAAAGAATAAGACATAATCTATTAATGTTTTAACCAGCCTTTCAGCTTTTCATACTCAGGAGTCTGTGCTAATTTCGGATATTTTCCTATAAGTCGCTCCATCTTTGACATAGTTTAACGCAGAAACGCGGCATAAGCTGCGGATTCGGGATGGAGCGGACTATGAGACACGGCTTTCGACACGGCTTCCCATTAGACTTTGAAGGACCGGGCGTCGGGAGAAAAACAAAGATCGGAAAACCGCTCCCAAATATATTCCACAGCCGTCTCGGACGGGTGCAACAGGTCTTCGGCATAAAAACGATAGTCGCGCAACTCGTCCAACACGATCTCATAGGCCGGAAAATAATGGCAACGCCCTTCGTTGTTCCGGCATACGGCGTCCACGGCCAGCAGCAGGACGGCTTTGCCCAACTGACTGTCATGGAAACCATATTTGGCATAACGGTAAGGACTGACGGTGAAGACCACCTGCA
>JAJPYK010000240.1:1591-11159 GCA_021205005.1 Paraprevotella sp.
CGGCCACAGCTCATGCAGCATCTCGCCGAGCACCTCCGCCGTATCTTCCACGCCCATCTGCCGTTCCGTAAACCGGCAGGCAGGCTGCTTGTGGCAATTCCCCACTACCCGTCCGTTTTCCTTAAGCACGTAGCATCGGTTCGTCCCCAGCGTAATGAAAAGGAAACGCAACGTGCACAGACGTTCGCGTTCCTCCCGGCATACGGTCTCCCACCGGGCGCGACAAGCCTCACGACTTTCAGCCGAAAAAGAACTGTCGTTGAGCCAATTGTGCCAAAGTCCGTCCGCTTCGAAAAAGCAATCCTCAGGGATCGACTTGCCCGATGCCGCAAAAGTACACACGGTCGCAATGCTCTGCGGGTTATAAAGTACACCGAAAGGATTGACATTGACATCGAATCCCGCCCTACACATACGCCTCCCGATATGGTCGGCGAAGCAAGAACCCAGCAAAGTCATCTCATCCTCAGGCGCAATGCGTATTTCCGGGAAAGAAGTATCTACAACAGTACGGAACTTCATATTTCTATCGGTAAACTGACAACACGGTATTTTTCCTTGCAAAAGTAAGCAAGATATATGAATTTATGCTAATTTTGCAGAGATAAATCATGCCGATGGCGAACAAAAAAACATATAAACTCTTATCACAAATCAATTATCCCGCCGACTTGCGCCGCCTGCCTTTGGAAAAATTGCCGCAAGTGTGCGACGAACTGCGCCGTGACATCATAGATGAACTGGCGGACAATCCCGGCCATTTTGCCTCCAGTCTGGGCGTAGTGGAACTGACGGTGGCATTGCATTATGTGTACGACACGCCCTACGACCGCATCGTGTGGGATGTGGGTCACCAGGCCTATGGACACAAGATACTAACCGGACGCCGCTTGCAGTTCTCGACCAACCGCAAGTGTCACGGTCTGCGCCCTTTCCCGTCTCCTTCGGAAAGCGAATACGACACGTTTACCTGCGGACATGCCTCCAATTCCATCTCCGCAGCATTGGGCCTGGCGGTGGCCTCGGTCAATAAAGGAGAAAAGAACCGTAACATCGTGGCCGTAATCGGCGACGGGTCTATGATCGGAGGGCTGGCCTTCGAAGGGCTCAACAATGCGTCTTCCATCCCCAACGACATTCTCATCGTGCTGAACGATAACAATATGAGCATCGACCGTAGCGTAGGCGGAATGAATCATTATTTCCACCAGTTGCATACCAGCAATCTGTACAACCGGCTGAGATTCGCCGCTTCCCGCAAACTCTATAACTGTGGATGGCTCAACGAAGATCGGCGCAAACAGCTCATCCGCTTCAACAACTCGCTGAAGTCGCTCATCAGCAATCAGCAAAATGTATTCGAAGGCATGAACATACGCTACTTCGGTCCGAGCGACGGACACGATGTCATCGAACTGGTACATACGCTGAGAGCGTTAAAGGTAATGCGAGGCCCCAAGCTGTTTCATATACACACCATCAAAGGAAAAGGATTCAAACCCGCAGAGGAAGCTGCCGACATCTGGCATGCTCCGGGAATATTCGATAAAGATACGGGAGAACGCATCGAAGTAGACACCTGTAAATTGCCCCCCCGTTATCAGGATGTCTTCGGACAGACGCTGCTCGAACTGGCGCGACAGAACCCGCTCATCATCGGCGTTACGCCGGCCATGCCCTCGGGGTGTTCGATGAACATCCTGATGAAGGCGATGCCCGACCGGGCTTTCGACGTAGGTATTGCCGAAGGACACGCCGTGACGTTCTCCGGCGGAATGGCGCAGGACGGCCTCATCCCTTTTTGCAACATCTATTCTTCTTTCGCCCAAAGAGCCTACGACAACCTCATACACGACATCGCCATAGACCGACGCCACGTGGTCCTCTGCTTGGATCGCGCCGGATTGGTGGGCGAGGACGGTCCTACGCACCACGGTGCTTTCGATCTGGCCGCACTTCGTCCCATCCCCAATCTCGTCATCTCCTCCCCGCTCAACGAACGGGAGCTGCGCCGCCTCATGTATACGGCCCAACTTTCGGACCAGGGTCCGTTCGTGATTCGCTACCCTCGAGGACGAGGTTTGCTGACAGATTGGAAATGTGAACTCGAAGCCATCGAAGTCGGCCGCGGACAACGTCTCAAGACAGGCAACGACATCGCCTTATTATCTTTAGGCCCACTCGGGAATACGGCAGCCGACGCCATCGCCATCTTCGAAAAGGAACAGGAAGAAAAAGGACAACCGCTCACCGTGGCCCACTATGATATGCGTTTCTTAAAGCCTCTGGATGAAAATATACTTCAAGAAGTAGGCACTCGTTTCCGCCGGATCATTACGCTGGAAGACGGCGTCATTCGGGGAGGATTGGGCTCGGCCGTTCTGGAATATATGGCCGACCATGACTTTTCTCCCCAAGTCAAGCGGCTGGGCCTACCCGACAATTTCGTAGAACACGGTTCGGTGGAACAGTTGCGACACCTCGTAGGAATCGACTGCGACGGCATCGTAACCCAACTTCGTCTCATCTCACAAAAAGCGAACTCATGAAAATTATCATTGCCGGTGCCGGCGCAGTAGGCACGCATTTGGCTCAACTGTTAGCCAAGGAAAGTCTGAACATCACCTTAATGGACGAAAACGAAGAGGCTCGGCCCAAAATGGCCGACCATGTGGACCTCATGACGCTGAATGTTTCCCCTACTTCCATCGGAGGATTGAAAGAAGCCGGAGCCGCACATGCCGATTTATTCATCGCCGTAACTCCGAATGAGATGAAGAATATCACATGCTGCATGTTGGCCCACTCGCTCGGCGCGCAAAAGACCGTAGCGCGAATCGATAACGCCGAATACTTGGACAACGAATATAAACCTTTCTTTAAAAGTATCGGCATCAGTTCGCTGATCTTTCCAGAAATTTTAGCCGCCCGCGAGATCGTAGAAAGTATCAAGTACAGTTGGGTACGCCAATGGTGGGAGGTGCATAACGGAGCTCTCGTCATGCTGGGCATTAAACTGCGCGACACCGCAGACATCCTCAATATTCCCCTGAAAACGCTCTGCGGTCCGGATACGTGTTACCATATCGTGGCCATTAAAAGAGATGACGCTACCATCATCCCGAATGGTGAAACCACTCTGCAACTACACGACATCGCCTATTTCATGACCACGAAAAAGCACATTCCCTACATACGGAAAATCGTGGGAAAAGAACATTATGCGGATGTCAGGAATGTCATGATCATGGGAGGAGGACGCACTGCCATGCACACGGCATTGAACGTTCCGGGATATATGGAAGTGAAAATCATAGAAAGCGATCCGCAACGCTGCAACGAACTGAATGAAGCTTTGGGAAATAACGACGTCATGGTAATCAACGGAGACGCCCGCGACTCATCTCTGCTGGTCACCGAGGGCATACAGCATACCCAGGCGTTCGTAGCACTGACCGGACAAAGCGAAAGCAATATCCTGGCTTGCCTTGCAGCCAAACGTTTAGGTGTGAGAAAAACCGTGGCCTTGGTAGATAACTTCGACTACATATCCATGGCCGAAAAGCTGGATATCGGCACCATCATTAATAAAAAGACTATCGCCGCCAGCCATATCTACCAGATGATGCTCGATGCAGACGTCAGCAACGTGAAATGTTTGACGGTGGCCGATGCCGATGTGGCTGAATTTGAAGTGAAAGCTAACGCAAAAGTAACGAAAAAACCCGTGAAAGACTTGGGTTTGCCCACGGGAGTAACCATAGGAGGATTAGTACGCAACGGAGAAGGTATGCACGTTAACGGCATGACGCAGATACAAGAAGGCGACAGCGTGGTCGTATTTTGCCAAAACATGTTCATCAAGAAGCTGGACAAGTTTTTTGCATAACCTCGGCATCCATCCGCTCCAACAAACACTCTATGTCGCTCTGAAGCCGCAAATAAGGTGGAGCGGACTTAAACCCAACATTCTTCCGCAGCATGCCTTCCACCGAATTCTGGCTATGCTGATAGCAAGACAACTCGTTTTGCCGCTGCACTTCATGCTCGGCCAGACTGCGTATTTCACGCTCACGTTCCTTGCGCAACAAAACGCAAACAGGTTCCAACAAAGGCGTCACGACGTTGTCGAACAATGTATGGCCCTGTATATATAAATAGGTGGTATCCGGCGTGACGCCTAACTCCTGAAGTTCCTGCTTCAACTTCTCATATTCCTTTTTCGCCTGTGGGAAATGTCGCTGAAGCCAAGAGATTTTCCGGTTGACCTTACGCCGCACAAAATCCAACGAGAACTCAGGATGATAAACATTAATGTCGCCAAAAGATACATGATGGCCAAACTCTGTCATGGTGAATTCGCGATAATGATTATGACGATAGGCCCAAATAGACCAGACAAACAGCGGCCAAATGATTTGGGAATAATCGCGCATGAATCCTTCGAAGTCTATGATCTGACGATCGTTAAGGGTAGCCATCACACAGACCCGATGCAACGTTTCCGCATAGCACTGGTAATTTTCTATGGCATAGGCGTAAGTGTGAAACACAAAAGGGTTCCCGTTGATCAGCCGCGACGTCGGAGTGGTATCCTGCAACAAGTAATCATAATCGGCATCCACGCACGCAATCATATAGTTGCCCAGCTTCGGGCCGAGTTCATTCATCAACACGATCTTCTTGCCTTTGCCTAACGTACTGCGCGAAGGCAGCATCACCTCAAAGTAACGGGTATCGTCTTCAAAGTCGTCCAATACGGTACGCCATAAAGACACATCGTCGTAGCTCTCCACATAAGCCACGATTTTACGCCGCGCTGTTTTAGGCTTTAATTTTTGCGCCGCTCCCAAATATTGGGAGTTCAGGTGTTCAGACCATCTTTTGGCCATATATATCCCCTCCCGTCAAGATTATGACAGCGTAATATCGGTCACCTCGGTCACGGCATCCATCCATCCGTTCATGATCACGGCCGGTGAGTGGGTCGTGAGAATGATCTGCACATTCGGATTCAACTGACGGATCATACTGATCAGCTTCTGTTGCCACTCGATATGCAGACTTACCTCAGGTTCGTCCATGAAAAGCACGTAAGGTTGGCGGTCTTCCACCAAAACGGTCAGCAGAATAACCAGAATTTGCTTCTCGCCCGAAGATAACTTGTAAGGCACTAAAATCTCCCCGAACTGCTCAAGACGTATTTCATTGCTCGTACGGACAAGTTTCTTACCGGTTTCACGGAACAGGTCGTCCACCATATCCTGAAATTGCGTCCGGGCCTGAGCGGCCTGCTGCGCCTTCTCTTTCACGCCGAATTCTCCGCTGGTCAGCATGTTGATCATGCGGTTTCCCACGTTGACCTGATAATCCAGAAAACGCCTTTGCAACAAATAAAGTTGCCAGTCCAACTCCGTCACCACACGGGCATCGCCCAACTTTTCCAACAGATTGCTTTGTATCAACGGCCGATCGAAACTCCTTATCACATCGAAACGTACCGTCGAGGCATCCTCGGGATAATATGTCAACCTGACATCGGGCTTAACCGGACTCCCGTCTTTTTCGCCCAGAAGAAGACGCACGATCACTTTATTCAGGATCGTGCTCTTGCCCACACCGTTCACTCCGCTCAATATATTCACTTTCCGGTTCAGATCCCACACGATGTGCTTCTGCCCGCTCCATAGCGAGTCTATCTCGATACGCTGTATGTATTCACCTATTTTTTCCATATTCCGTATTTTTCAGGGTCTTGTATAAGCAAAGATAGGATTTCCGGAGGAAAGAAACAACGGAATAATGCTAAAAGATGTGATTAAAAGCGTAACTTTGCAGCCGTATTCTGATTGAGAAAATCCGACACTCTATGTATAAGGATAAGAATTTGACCGGCCATTTTTGCATGTTTGCGGCCTGTGCGGCCTGGGGATTGATGTCGCCCCTGAGTAAAGACGCCATGACACATGGTATCAGCGGAATAGATAGGGTAAGTTTTCGGGCCGTAGGAGCGGCCCTATGCTTTTGGCTCACCTCCATTTGCAGCAAACAGAAAGAGCACGTGCCGCCGCACTACCTGTTGCTGTTCTTCTTTGCCGGCATGCTGGCCATCGTATTCAACCAATGTTGCTTCACCATAGGTTTGTCCATCACGTCGCCGGTCAATGCCAGCATCGTCACAACCACTCTGCCTATCGTCACCATGATTCTGGCCGCCCTGTTCCTCAAGGAACCGGTCACGGGCAAGAAAATCACGGGCATCATCTGCGGAGCCATCGGCGCCCTGCTGCTCATCTTAGGAAGCGGACACGCTGCGGGAAAAGGAGGAGGACGTTTGACAGGCGATGTATTGTGCGTCGCCGCACAATGCAGTTTTGCCGTCTATCTGACCGTATTCAAGAAACTGATCCGTAAGTACAGTGTAGTGACGTGCATGAAATGGATGTTCACTTATGCCGCCATCGTCATCCTGCCCTTCACCGGCCATGACCTGGCCCACCTGCCTTGGCAGACTGTCCCCACAAGCGCTTTGCTGGAAACCGCATTTGTCGTATTCGTGGCCACTTTCATGGCTTACCTTATGATGATGAGAGGGCAGAAACTCCTGCGCCCCACCATCGTCAGCATGTATAATTACGTGCAACCCATCGTGGCCTGCATCGTCAGCGTAGCCACAGGATTAGGCGTATTCGGATGGCATCAAGGCATAGCCGTCATTCTGGTATTCGGAGGAGTATGGCTCGTAACCCAAAGTAAAAGCCGTGCCGACGTGAAAGCCGAAGAGGCGCACGCCGACACTTCGAAATCCTAAACTAACCATGTCTGATTCTTCTCTATTATATCTCCAAAAGCTACGCCGGTTGTTGGAACTGGAGTTCGAGTACGAAAAAGAACTTTTCCACCGGCAGACGGAAGCCACCGGCATATCCCGCAAAATCAGACAAGGAATATGCTGGTATCCGCTCAGCTTAGGACGGAGTTACTATAACTCGCTCAATCAGTTGGTGGTAGAGGTGGAACGTACAGAACATACCGAACAAGACCACGGTTTCGAACCGGGAAAACCCATCTGCTTTTTCACCCAAGATGCCTCAGGAGAGCTGGGCGGACGCCACGGGGACGGCATGTTGCATTATCTCCCCTTTACGGCCACGGTGAGTTTTATCGACGGAAATCTCATGGTTGCGGCCTGGCCCGACACCGAAGCCCTGACACAATTGCGGGGAAGCGAACGGATCGGCGTGCAACTTTACCTGGACGAGACCACCTACCGCCTGATGTTCGAAGCTCTCGACCGCACGATGACGGCCCGACACGACCGAATAGCCGAACTGCGCGAGATCTTCCACGGTACGGCCAAAGCCGGAAAATTCACCTTTCAACCCCTACGGCTGCCCTGGCTCAATCCCACGCAAGAAGCAGCCGTCAACGAAGTGCTGCGTGCCAAGGACGTAATGATTGTACACGGTCCGCCGGGAACCGGCAAGACCACCACCCTGGTAGAGGCCATTTATGAAACCTTGCATCGCGAAAGTCAGATCATGGTCTGCGCACAGAGCAACATGTCCGTGGACTTGATCTCGGAAAAGCTCAGTGACCGAGGCGTATCCGTGTTGCGTATCGGCAATCCGTCGCGCGTCAACGACAAGATGCTCTCCTCCACTTACGAACGGCGATTCGAAAGCCATCCCTCCTATCCCCAACTTTGGGCCATAAGGAAAGCCATACGCGACCTGTACGCCCATCGTTCCTTAGACCGCAGGGAGGCTTTCCATCAAAAGATAGCCCGCCTGCGCGACCGTGCCACGGAACTGGAGATCACCATCAACGAAAACCTGTTCAACGAGGCGCGCGTCATCGCTTGTACCCTCACAGGCAGTGCCAACCGCGTATTGGCCGGCAAGAAATTCCCCACCCTGTTCATCGACGAAGCGGCTCAGGCCCTCGAAGCTTCATGTTGGATTGCCATCCCAAAAGCCGGACGGGTCATTTTAGCCGGCGACCACCGCCAACTGCCGCCTACGGTAAAATGTCCGGAAGCCCTGAGAAACGGGTTGGACCGCACGCTTATGGAAGCCATTGCCGAACGACAGCCGTCTGCCGTCAGCCTGCTTCGCACCCAGTATCGGATGAACGACACCATCATGCAGTTCTCCAGCGCATGTTTTTACGACGGAAAAGTGGAGAGCGCCCCCGAAGTGAAATACCGTGGCATCTTGGACTGGGACAGTCCGATGGAATGGATCGACACGGCCGACGAGACGCAAACCGCACGCTATCGCACAGAGGAAAGACCGGAAACGCAGGAAGACCACGAGGCCGACTCGCCGACGGCCGCCGACTTTTCCGAAGCCAGCCATCCGGACAGCACCAGCCGCACGAATCCTGAAGAGGCCCGCCTCACGCTGAACATCCTGAAAGCTTATTTCCGGAAAATCGGAAAAGAAAGAATTCTGGAAGAGCGTCTCGACACAGGCATCATCTCGCCCTACAAGGGACAGGTGCAACTCCTGCGCGGGCTCTTGCGCCGGGACACTTTTTTCAAACCCTACCGCCATCTGCTGACGGTGAACACCGTAGACGGCTTCCAGGGCCAGGAACGCGACATTATCCTCATCAGCATGGTACGCAGCAACGCCGACGGACAAATCGGGTTCCTGCACGACTTGAGACGGATGAACGTGGCAATCACTCGGGCCCGCATGAAACTCATCCTCGTGGGCGACAGCCGAACACTCTGCCGCACGCCTTTTTACAAGCGACTCTACGACTATATACAGACACAATAGTCTCCCCGAACGCCCCACCGCCGGAAAAAGAAAAGACCGCCTGCAGCCCTCACGGGCACAAGCGGTCCAACCAAAACTATTACCATGTATAAACTTTCCTTAGAAAGCTTATTTCATTCGCGACGATACGACGTCCCAATCCACAATCTGCCACAAGGCGGCAATGTGGTCCGGACGACGATTGCGATAATCTATGTAGTAAGCATGCTCCCATACATCGAATCCCAACAAGGGCACCAACCCCTCAGTGACAGGATTTCCCGCATTAGGACACTGCACAATGACCAGATTCCCTTTCCTGTTTTGCTCCAGCCAAGCCCAACCCGAACCGAATAAACCGGTGGAGGCTGCCGCCATTTTTTCTTTGAATACATCAAAGCTTCCAAATGCTTTCCGGATGGCTTCGTCGAACTGGGCCTCCGGAACTTTCGATTTTTCAACCTCCACCGGATGGAACTGTTCAAAATACAGTGTATGATTAAGCACTTGTCCCGCATTGTTGGCCAAAGGGCCTGCCGGAGCCTTGCTTACGATTTCTTCCAGATTCAGCTTCTCATAGACCATTCCCTTCACTAATGTGTTCAGCGTATTCACATAAGCCTGCAAATGCTTGCCATTATGATACTCTATGGTTTCCTTGCTGATTACGGGCTCCAATGCATTGCTTTCGTAAGGCAACGCCGGCAAAGCGAACGGAGCCGTCATGGATGTAATTATAAGTTGAGTCAACATAAATTTTCTCTTTTAGTCAAAATAATATATTATATGCCGTATGATAA
>JAJPYK010000092.1 GCA_021205005.1 Paraprevotella sp.
TGAGGTCTACAGGCTTGGGGGCCTTTGATCAGACACACTCGGTGAAACACTACCCGGACGGATCGTGATGACCGGCTGTTTAGCAGTACATGTTGACGATAGCTTCGTAAAGTTCCTGCTTGCCGCTGGTTTGGACGGGTTCGCCTTTTCCTTTGGCATACTTTACGAGATCCTCCAATTACAGTTTTCCCTCTTCGAAAGCTTTGCCCTGACCGGCGTCGAAGCTGGCGTAACGGTCGGCCACCATCTGTTTGATGGGCGACTTCTCCAAGAGTTCGGCTGCACTTTCCAAGGCGCGGGCCATGACATCCATCGCTGCGATGTGGGCGATGAATATGTCCTCCAGATCAGTGGAGTTACGGCGTGTCTTGGCGTCGAAATTCATACCTCCGTTGCCGAGTCCGCCGTTACGGATGATCTGCATCATGGCCTGAATGAGTTCGTAGTTGTCGATGGGGAACTGGTCGGTATCCCATCCGTTCTGGTAGTCGCCGCGGTTGGCGTCGATGGAACCCAGCATGCCGGCATCCACGGCGCAGGCCAGTTCATGTTCAAAAGTATGTCCGGCCAATGTGGCTTGGTTCACTTCGATGTTCACCTTGAAATCCTTGTCCAACCCGTGTGCGCGCAGGAAGCCGATGACGGTTTCCGTGTCGGCGTCATACTGGTGTTTGGTGGGTTCCATCGGTTTCGGTTCGACGAGGAACGTACCTTTGAATCCGCGGGCGCGGGCATAGTCGCGTGCGGCTTTCAGCATTTGGGCCAGATGTTCCTTTTCGCGTTTCATGTCGGTGTTGAGCAGGCTCATGTAGCCCTCACGACCGCCCCAAAATACATAGTTGCTTCCGCCCAGGGCGATGGTGGCGTCGATGGCGTTCTTGATCTGTACGGCTGCGCGCGCCACGACGTCGAAGTCGGGATTCGTAGCGGCACCGTTCATATAACGCTTGTGCCCGAAGATGTTGGCCGTGCCCCACAAGAGTTTGATGTCCGTGCCGTTCATCTTCTCTTTCAGGTAAGCCGTCATCTCTTTCAGATTAGCTTCGTATTCTTCGATGGAACCACCTTCCGACACAAGGTCCACGTCGTGGGAACAGAAATATTCTATGCCCAGCTTTTCCATGATCTCAAATCCGGCATCGGCTTTCTGTTTTCCTACGGTCAGGGCATCTGCGCCTTCGTTCCAGGGGAATGTCTTCGTGCCGCCGCCGAACTGGTCGCAGCCTTCGGCACAGAGCGTGTGCCACCAAGCCATGGCAAACTTCAGCCAGTCTTTCATTTTCTTGCCCATGATGATTTTCTCTGCGTCGTAGTAACGGTAGGCCAACGGGTTTTTGCTCTCTTTTCCTTCAAACTTGATTTTTCCTATGTGAGGAAAATACTCTTTTTTTGCCATATCTTTTTTGTTTATGAATGGATGAAAATATAGATTCGTTCAATGCCGTTGCTCCAGACGGCGAAGTGCTTCCAACCAGCGGCGGTAAGCCTCCTCATAGAGCGGTTGCGTGCGGAGGTCGGGTTCGATAACTTTCAGGCGTTCGAGCGTGGCGAAAGCCTCGCGGTTGTCCTTGTATATGCCTGCGCCGATGCCCGCGCCTTTGGCTGCCCCTACGGAGCCGTCGGTCTCATAAAGTTCGATGACGGCTCCGGTCACTCCGGCCAAGGTCTGGCGGAAGACCGGGCTGAGAAACATGTTGGCTTGTCCCGCATGGATCTTGTCCACTTTCATGCCCATGCCCTTCATCACGTCGATGCCGTAGCGGAAAGAGAATACGATGCCCTCTTGCGCAGCCCGTATCAGATGAGGGCGACGGTGCAGGTTGAACTGGATGCCCTCCACGGCGCATCCCGTTTCCTTGTTCTGCATGACCCGTTCGGCTCCGTTGCCGAAAGGGATGATGCTGAGGCCCTCGCTGCCGATGGGGACTTGTTCGGCCATGCGGCTCAATGTTTCGTAGGAACAGTCTTCGGGAGCCACATTGCGGCGGATCCATGAATTCAGGATGCCCGTACCGTTGATGCAGAGCAGCACGCCCAGGCGGGTCTGTTCCGTTGCGGGGAAAGCCGACCGGTTGTAATCACCGGCCGCATGATTTACGTGGGCAAAGGTGTTTACCCGCGAAAGCGGATCGTAGTTGACCGTGCCGTTCACGCCGTAGACCACACCCGAGGTTCCGGCTGTGGAGGCGATTTCTCCGGGATTGAACACATTCAGCGAGAGGGCGTTGTTGGGTTGGTCGCCGGCACGGTAAGTCACGGGAATGCCGGCCTTGATGCCCAGTTCTTCGGCTATGCGGGCGGTCACCCGGCCCTGTTCGCCGAACGTGGGGCGGATTTCAGGAATCAGACTTGTGTCGAACCCGAAGTGCTCCATCAGTTCCCGGCAAAGTCCGTTGCATTTGAAGTCCCAGAACATTCCCTCCGAGAGTCCGGAAACCGTGGTGCAGGCCGTGCCGGTGAGGCGCATGGCAATATAGTCGCCCGGCAGCATGATTTTATGGGTTTTCTCGTAGATCTCGGGTTCATGCTCTTTCACCCAGGCCAGTTTGCAGGCCGTGAAGTTGCCCGGAGAATTCAGCAGGTGTTCCAGGCAGAAGTCCTGTCCGAGGGCCTGCATGGCTTCGTTGCCGTAGGGGACGGCACGCGAGTCGCACCAGATGATGGCCGGGCGCAGGGCCTGTTGCTCACGGTTTACGCAGACCAGTCCGTGCATTTGGTAACTGATGCCGATGGCCGCCAGTCCGTCTTTCAGTACGGCCATGCTGCAACCGGCCCGTTCGGCAGCCGTGGCCAAAGCTTCGGCCGTGGCGTTCTTCAGGTCGTCCCACCACGATTCGGGATCCTGTTCGGCCCATCCGGCTTTCAAACTGAGGATGGGAGCCTCTTGTTTAGGAAAGAAAGCGTTGCTCAGGGTTCTTCCGCTTTGTGCGTCGACCACGCATGCCTTGACCGAAGAACTGCCTATGTCATATCCGATGAGGTACATATCTTTTGATGTGTTTTTTAGGTTTACGGTATTGTTGATAGCGGCAAATATAGCAGAGTTTTCCGTAAAATGCTTCTTGAGAGGTTTGAAAGAAACTTATGTCGGGACCGGAAAGGATGTTTTTCTGATTTATATCAGATTTTCCGCGTGCGGTTCGGCTTTAATCGGCCGGATTTATGTATCTTCGCTTCATGGATTCTAAGGATATGAAGATAGAGGCGGAAAAGGATTTTCGTGCCGATACGATACCGGTTTTTGCCGCTTTGTCGGAAGAGGAGCGTCGGGTTTTGTCGGACATCCTGGTGATGCGTAAGGTGCGGAAAAACGAGATGGTGGTCCGTGACGGACAGATTTGTCGTCACATGGTCTACGTGTGCCGCGGACTGTTGCGGCAATACTATTTTAAGAACGGCCGCGAGATCACCGAACATTTCACCTGCGAAGGCCACATAGCCTATTGCATCGAAAGCATATTCAAGGACAAGCCGTCGCATCTGATGATGGAGGCCTTGGAAAACAGTGAACTGTGTCTGATTCCTTATGTCCGGCTGGTGGAACTGTCCCTGTCTTATCGGGGCATTGCGGAGTGGCTGCGCCATTTTCTGGAAAACAATTTGATTTTGCATCAGGTGAAGGCCGATTCATGGCGTTTCGAGTCGGCACGCGAACGTTACGAACGTTTCCTGAGGGAGTTTCCCACCGTGGCCAACCGGGCATCGGTCAACGACATGGCTTCTTATTTGCTCATGACGCCCGAGTCGCTGAGCCGGGTCAGGACGGCGGTGTCAAACGTTTCGAACAAGAAGCAGGGCTGAGGCTCTGAACGTAAAGAAGAATTACTATATTCTCCGTGCCCCTCAGACGCCATGCGGTGACTTTCTATCCCGTTGATAATGAATGTTGTATGTAAATTAGTTCAGGCGGCTTGATCGGGGTCAGCCGAAAAAGAAAAAATCTGCCGCAGATCGACAGATTTTTCTCCGCAGATCGGCGGATCGTTTGGCGCAGGAAAAAACAAGATGCAGCGCATGTTCGAATTTTTTTGTCAGTGCGGGGCATTCCCATTTTTCCCGTGTCATCGCGATACTGTGACGGGACTTCGGTTATTTCCCCATGCAATAGAGAGCATGTAGTTTTAATCCTTATGACTTTTGTGCGTACGGTTGGTTACTCATCAATCCTGCCATGAAACGCAAATTTGTATGCCCCGCGGTATTTCATTTAATGATAGACGTTTGCGGGTTGCGTACGCCCTTGGCTTCCGTCAGGAAAGCCTTGGCACTTCCGAAGCGCAGATACATGTCCAGTCTGACCGGCAGGTGGTTTTTGTCATCGGTGATGTAGAATGTAACGACTTCCTTTTCTTTGCCGTTGTCATATTCCACGAAAGAGAAGACCAGACAACGATATTTGGTTTTGCTTTTTTCGGTCTTGAATACTTTCTTTCCCCGGTAGATCAAGGTCTGTCCTTCTACTTTTCCTCCGTCCACCATGGGGAAATGTATCTTTTGCCCCACCTTGTAATTAGAGGCGTCGAACGAACGGGCTCGGAGCATCATGCTGAGCATGTCGTATACGCAGACACTGCTCTGTTGGTTGTTTTGTCGTATTTCTCCTTTGTGCGTCCTGAAGCGCATTTTGGTCTGGTTCTTCCCGTTGTCGTAGCTGTACCAGGCTTCGTCTACCGTGTAGCGATCGCCTTCGAGTGCCCCCTTGCGATAATAATAAGGTACCATGTCTTCGTTGACTACGCTGATCAATGTGTCGCGCAAGACAAACAGTCGGTCGGCTGCCTTATTGCCTCTGGTGATCAGATGGCAACGGTAAGCATTCTCGCCGTTGTATTTGGTCCCTTTGATGCTCATGTTGGCCGATCCGACCGTCACCCAAATGAATTTCCAGTTGAAATAGAGTTTGTAGGAAAAGTCTTCTCCTGCCGAGAATGCGTCGTTTTCGGCTGTGCATTGTGCTTGGATGGGAATGGATGCCGCTCCCGATAAGATGAGCAGGAGTCCTAATATGATTTTCTTTTTCATGATGATCGTTTTTTAATTATCTGTTCCGATACTTCGGATCGTCTTGCGGCGTGATTTTCTTTTTGGCGTCCGGTTTCTGTTTGGTGATGGCCTCCGGTTTCTGTTTATTTAGCGGGATGCCTCTTACGTCCCAGTCTTGTTCCACCTCCCAACGCGCTTTCAGCGAGAGCTGTTTGGGAAAATAGAACACCTCTTCGGGCTCTTGCTGGGTGGCATAATCGCCTGTGGTCCATTCTCCGTCGCCATTTCTGTCGATGAATAGCCGGAGATAATAGTCTCCCGGTTTGAGATAAAAGAAGTCGGCCCGGTTGTTTACGGCTTTTACGCTCCGTATGACCTTGTCGCTGTTGTCCATCAATTGGACTACGGCGCCTGTGTCCGGCAATATCAGTCGGATGAAAAGCGAACTGAATTCGTCTTCGGGAGTGGCAGAGATTTCTTTTTTGATGGGGAGAGTTTCTTTCCCCAATATGCTTCTTATGGCGTTGCTGTCTGTTTCGAGTTTATATTTTTCTCCCGGCTGCCATTCGGCATAGAGCATATAACTTCGTATGTCGCCTTTTACCGGCAGGAACAGGAACGGTTCTTCTATCCACAGGCTGTCTTTCTGTTTGTAGAAATGCAGGGCCGTGGTGTCTACGCTCGCGACCGGTTCGTCAATGGTGAATTCGATGTTGTCTGTCGGTGCGATGCCGCCGCTGGGCTGCATCTTGAAGTTGAGGCTCTGATGGAGATAGGGGTTGGCCTGAGGCACGTATTTCTCCTTTTGGCGTTTCATCAGTTTCTTTTGCTGGTTGTCCCAGTCTTCGATTTTTTCCTGTTGGTCTTTCAGTTGGCGTGTCCGGGTAGTTTTTGCCACCAGTTCGAGGGTGTCCGTGCGGTAGCTTAACTGCCCCAGCGTATCGGTATCCAGATAAGTCAGGCTGAACGAAAGCGTGTCTTTGTTGGATATGAGCGTGTCGGTGATCCAATAAGTCAGCGTGTCGTTGAGTTGCGAGCGCTCCAGCAGCATGTCGTTCGGCGTGTAGTTGAAGTTCAGTCCCTTAAGCACGGGAATCGTGTCGGACGGGGCAGTGAAGTAGATCGTGAACATGTCCGGTATGTTACGCTCCGTCTTTAGCAGATGAAGGTCCTGATTGGCTTCGGTGAACGCGCGGAGAACGATGTTATCCGGATAGAAATGCGTGAAGTGCACGGTTTTGATGGTGTCGATGTGCGTGCTGTCGATCCAAGTGGTGTCTTGACGGGTATCGGGCGCACTCGAAGGGGAGATGACGATGGAGTCGAAAGCGATCTTCTCGCTTTTCTGACTGAAACGGAAGTCTCCGTCCATATCTTGTAAGCCGTAGATGCGGTATTTGCCCGGAGCCACTCCTTTGATGGAGAACTGTCCGCTTCCGTTCGTGCGCGATACGCGGGCGAAGGGTCGGGTGGTGAAAGCCGTATCGGACAGGTCGGAATACAGGCCCACCATCATGCCTTTGACGGGTTCCAGGTTCTCGGCTTCGAGCAGTGTGCCGGACACTTCCATGCTGTCTATTTCCGCTCCGGTGGAGAAGGCGTAGGTGAAATTACCCATCGGGTTGCCTTCGTTGTTGTCGACAATGGCATCCGAAAAATCTATCGTGTAGGTCGTGTTGCTTTTGAGACTGTCGTGGAGCGTGATATGAATCTTCTTTCCTGCGGTCCGGATGTCCGGCATTTCATTTTGGGGCGGTGAAACGACGACTTTGTCCGACGCGTTTTCGAGTACGATGTATTCATCGAAAGAAAGGGTCAGCTTCTTGTCCTGGTTGTTGGTCGACATGTTGGCCGGTTGGCACTTCACTACCTTGGGAGGCGTGTAGTCTCTCGGACCTCCGTCGGGGCTTCCGATACTGGCACAGGCTGCCAGGATCATGATGAAACAGATGACGATGATGGGATATGGATGCAGTCTTTTGGGCATGTGTTGTCGTTTATTAAGAGTTCATGGATAACAATTCTTCGATTGTGTCACGGTTATTGCTCAGTCTCGGCACTTTATGTTGTCCGCCTAATTTCCCTTTGTTCTTCAGCCAATCGTTGAATAAACCTTTGCGTGCCGGGACGATTTCCAGATGTTGCAGCGTGATGTCTTTATAGCGTTTGGCCTCATAGTCTGAATTGATCTCCTGAAGTTTAAGGTCCAGGATATGGGCGAATTCATCGAGTGATTCCGGCAGGCGGGCAAATTCTATCAGCCATTGATGCCGGCATTTTCCTTGTCCGTCCATATAGACCGGAGCGGCGGTGTATTCCGATACCTGGGCTCCCGTAGCGTCACAAGCGGCTTTCAGTCCGTTCTCCGCATTGTCCACAATCAGTTCTTCGCCGAATGCGTTGATGAAGAACTTGGTGCGTCCCGTGATGATAAACTTGTAGGGAGATTTTTGCGTGAATCTCACGGTGTCGCCGATCATGTATCTCCACAGTCCGGCCGAAGTCGTGATGATCATGGCATAGTTCTTGCCGATTTCCACTCCCCAAAGGGGGACGACGTTCGGATGCTCCCGGTCCAGCTCGTCTGTCGGGACAAATTCGTAAAAGATTCCGTAGTCGATCATCAGCGTCATGGCTTTGTCCGACAGATCTGTTTGCAGACCGAAGAATCCTTCGCTGGCGTTGTAAGTTTCCATGTAGTGCATGTCGGGACTGGTGATGAGCTGCCTGTATTGTTCGGCATAGGGCGTAAAGGCGACTCCTCCGTGGAAAAAGACTTCGATGTTGGGCCACACCTCTTCCAAATGCGTGCGACTTGAGATTTCCATGACGCGGGTCAGTACTGACAACATCCATGAAGGAACTCCGCTTAGATTCGTCACATTTTCGTAGATGGCCTTACGGGCGATTTTCTCGCGCTTTTCTTCGAAGTCGCGGAGGAGGGCGATGTCTTTGGACGGTATGCGGAAATGGTTCACGAATGCGCTGGCGTTTTCGATCAGTATGGCACTCAGATCGCCCACTAAACTGTGGGGAAGATCATAATTGGGTGAGTGGCTTCCGCCGAGAATCAATGCTTTTCCGTCGAACATCCGGCTATGCGGATTTTCTTCTAAATAGCAGACTACGGCATCGGTGCCTCCTTTGTAATGGGTGTCTTGCAGGCATTCGCGACTGACAGGGATGAACTTGCTCTTGTCGTTGGTCGTTCCCGAGGATTTGGCATACCAGCGTACTTCCCCGTCCCAAAGTACATTCTGCTCTCCGTGTCGCATACGGTCGATGAACCCTTTGAGCTCTTCGTAGGTGTTGATGCCGGACGTAGCTGCAAAGCTGTCGTAATCTTTGACTTTCTCAAAGCCGTGGCTTTCTCCCCATTCAGTCTGTTCCGCTTGGTGGATAAGACGTTGTAGCACTTTCATTTGCAGTGATTCCGTCTGTGTGGCGTATTGTGATATGCTGTTGCGTCTGCCTGAGAAGAAGTGGCTGATAAGTTTTGTTTTATTCATCATTGTATTTCTACAGGAACCATTTTACCTATTCTACTGCAAAAATACTTTAAAGTTGTCAGAATAACGAGCTTTATACAGAATTTAATGAGTTTTGTATCCTTTCAGTGTGACGATGATGTCGAAAGAATGCGGTTGGGAAGAGGGTTAGGATTCCATTCTCGTCTCCTCCATAATTTCAGGAGACGGGACATCATAAGTTTCGTCTGCATTGTCCGATTTTTGAGCCGTGTTTTGAGCCGTGTCTTCGGAAACGACGGAATATTCCTGTTCATTGGTGCCTTGCATGGCTTTGGAAAGTTGTTCTTTCCGGTTTTTATAAGCCAGAATCTGTTCAGTGAGTTTCGGTGTTTTCTTGAGCATGGCCAAGGTTGCTTTGGCTGCCAGTTGCTGGCTTTCTTTTTTTGAATAGCCTTTTCCTTTACAGCATGCCAACCCTTCTATGTTCACTTGGGTGGTGAAGACCGGCGTGCTGCTGCCTTCTTTGTCTTGGTCTATAAGGTCGAAAGAGACTTCCACTTTCCTTTTCTGCCCCCATTCGATCAGTTTGCTCTTGAAATTGACTTCCTGATAGGCCACCTTGTCAAGATTGATCAGATGGGTCATGATGCGCTGTCTGATGAAGCGCATACAATAAGAATAGCCTCTGTCTAAATAAATGGCCCCCACAATGGCTTCGAAAGCATTGCCGCACATGTAACTGTTGTGAGTCGAATTTTGTGCGGAAGAGATGATAAGTTTGTCCAATCCGATCTCTACGGCCAATTTGTTCAGCGTCTCCCGTTGTACGATCTTGCTGCGGGTGTTGGTCAGAAATCCTTCTCGTTTTCCTTCAAAATGCCTGTATACGATATCCCCTACGACGGCGTCCAGAATGGCATCTCCCAAGAATTCGAGACGTTCATTATTGATCCAGTTTCCCTCTCTCCTGATAGAAGAGGATTTGTGGTGCAAGGCTTGTTCGTAATAGTGGATACGGATCGGATAGAATCCCAGCATCCTATAAAAAGAAGAATAAAGCTCCTTATCTTTTCTGAACGGGAGCTTTATTCTTTCTATGAAATCTTTTGGGTACACAAGTTATTTCGCGTATTTCTTGAAGATTACACATGCATTGTGGCCGCCGAAGCCGAAAGTGTTGCTCAATGCGGCGCGTACCGTGCGCTTTTGAGCATGATTGAACGTGAAGTTCAGATTATAATCTATATATTCGTCCTTATCGTCTTCTTTGTGGTTGATGGTTGGCGGCACGATGTCTTGATTTACAGCCATCACACAAGCGAATGCTTCTATGGCGCCGGCTGCACCGAGCAGATGGCCGGTCATAGATTTGGTTGAACTAATGTTCAGTTCGTATGCGTGTTTGTCGAATACGTTTTTGATGGCTTTGGCTTCGGAAACGTCGCCCACTTGAGTCGATGTGCCGTGAACATTGATATAATCGATGTCTTCCGGTTTCATTTCAGCGTCTTCAAGTGCTCTTTCCATCACCAATTTGGCTCCCAAACCATCGGGATGAGAGGCTGTGATATGATAAGCATCCACCGCCATGCCTGCTCCCGCCATTTCCGAGTAAATCTGGCGTCCGCGCGCGTTTGCGTGTTCCTACTCTTCCAGAATTAAACAACCGGCTCCTTCGCCGATGACAAAGCCGTCGCGGCTTGCACTGAAAGGACGAGAAGCGTGTTCCGGATCATCGTTACGGGTGGAGAGAGCTTTCATGGCATTGAAGCCACCTACTCCGGCCGGCCATATGGCTGCTTCCGCACCACCGCTGAGGATCATGTCAGCTTTGCCTAAACGGATGAGGTTGAAAGCATCGGCTAAGGCGTTGGTAGAGGAGGCGCATGCCGATGTCGTCGTATAATTCGGGCCGCGGAAACCATACATGATAGAGATATGTCCGCTGGCGATGTCCGCTATCATCTTAGGAATGAAGAAAGGGTTGTATTTAGGCCCCAATTCTTTTCCTGTAAGAGCGTAACCGCCGGCTTCTTCTTCGAACGTATGGATACCGCCGATGCCGACTCCGAAGACCACTCCCACTCGGTTTCGGTCTATTGCTTCCAGATTCATGCCGGAATCTTCCACTGCCATTTTGGCTGAAGCTATGGCATATTGTGTGTACAAGTCCATCTTTCGTGCTTCTTTGCGGTCTATATAGTCGGCCACATTGAAGTTTTTCACTTCGCACGCGAACTGTGTCTTGAAAAAGGAAGCATCGAAATGCGTAATGGGTCCGGCGCCGCTTACTCCGTTGATCAGATTCTTCCAAGTCTCCTCGGCAGTCTTTCCCAACGGCGTAACGGCTCCCAGGCCTGTTACTACAACTCTTTTTAATTCCATTGTCTTCGTATAGGGGAAATATTATTTAGCGTTAGCTTCGATGTAGCTGATGGCATCACCTAACGTAGCAATCTTTTCAGCTTGGTCATCAGGAATGTTGATGCCGAATTCTTTCTCAAATTCCATGATTAATTCTACCGTATCCAATGAATCAGCA
>JAJPYK010000198.1 GCA_021205005.1 Paraprevotella sp.
TGTTAAGATTCTATTCTCATAGGCTTTTTCTCCTGTTTTTGTGTCTGTGGACCTTGGTTCCCATGCAGGCAGGCAAGACCAAGGGGGAACTGACTAATCTGGTCTGTTTCGTCCGTTTCGCAGATGAGGCCGACGACGATGCTTTCGAGCAGCCTTTTTCTTTTTACGAACAACTTTTCAACGACACGCTTTCCGGGGCTAATTCTGTCTACAATTATTTTAGAGAAGCCTCTTACGGGCAACTCTCCTGGAAAAGCAACTTTTTTCCGGAAGCGGAGGATGGACGGGTCGTCTCTTATCGGGCTAAATACGAGCGGGGATATTACCAGAAAAAAACCTCGATCAACGAGAGCGGTTATGACGACGACCTGAGCAAGGCGGCCCGGGAGCAGGCTTTGATTCGGGAGATCGCCACTTATCTTTCCGGAGCTTTGCCGGACGACAGCCGGCTCGATGCCGACGGCGACGGTATTGTCGACAATCTGTGCATTGTGCTGAGCGGAGGCTCGGGATTGAGCAGCAGCGAATTGTTGTGGCCGCACCGCTCCGACCTGGCCTTGCCCGACGAAAAGGCCATTTATGTCAAAGGCAAGAAGCTGGTGGGCTATCTGATGGTTTTCGACAGTGCCAACGGATGGGCTTCGCTCCAACCGACTCCGCTGAATACCGGCGTATTGTGTCATGAGATGTCGCATTCGCTGGGCACTTACGACCTTTATCATGTCAACGATGACCTGAATCCTGTGGGGGTATGGGACCTGATGTCGGACAATCTGCTGACGCCTCAGCAGATGTCGGCCTATACGAAATTCCGCTATTGCGGCTGGTTGGACGAGATTCCGGAGATCTCGGAACCGGGCACTTACGTGTTGAATCCCGTAGGAGGAAGCACGCCGGAGCATATTGCCTATAAGATCAAACCGATAGGTTCGGATTAATATTTCGTCGTGGAGTATCGTAAGAAGGAGGGCACTTTCGACATCGGATTGCCGGAATCCGGCTTATTGGTCTATCGCATCAATCCGGCTTATACCGGAGGGAATGTGAACTACAACGGAACGACCAGTCTGGACGAAGTCTACATCTTCCGTCCGGGCGGTACGACAACGGCGGACGGCAACATAGAGCAGGCCGCATTCAGTGCCGAAAGCGGACGTACCGCTTTCGGAGGCGATGCTGACGTGAAACCGTTTTACAGCGACGGCACCGTGGCCCGCTTTGCCCTGACGAACATTTCTTCGTGCGGCGAGACCCTTTCGTTCGATCTGGAGAATCTGGGACATCAGATCAAGCTTTCGGAAGATACCCTCGTACTCAACGGTGCGATCGGAAGCAAACAGGAAATTACGGTGGAAGCTGACGTAGATTGGGCGGTGTCGGACGTGCCCGACTGGTTGCAAGTCACTCCGACGGAGGGACAGGCCGGAAAGACTACGGTAACGGTGGAGGCGCGTTCCGAGAATGCCACGGTTCAGACACGTGAGGCGGTGCTGTCGTTCACCTCACCTTCCGACGGCAGTTTGAAGAGTGTGATGAAAGTGCAGCAGCAGTCCCACGTCATTTTGCCTCCCTCCGATTTATCGGCTCAGACGCAAAACGGCGAGATCCTTTTAACCTGGACAGCTCCGCAGACAGGCGAATTGCTGTTGTCGGACGGTTTTGAGGATACGAGCAATCCCAACCAATGGACGATACAGAATGCGGGCGACCGCGGATGGACCTGGCAGGAATCCGAGAAGAATCACCAGCCGTATAGCGGAAACTACTCCATGTATATGAACGTGTCATACGATCATCAGGACGAACGTCTGACTTCGCCTGTATTTGCCTACGGTCGGGAGCTGTCATTTTACAGCAAATCCATCGCTCCGCAGAAAACGATACAGGATCAATTCTACTATGTGGAGGTGAGCACGGACGGCGGCGATACCTGGACACCGGTATACGACCTGATCAAGGATTGCCAGACGTTGAATAAATACGTGAAGATTACGGTCAACCTATCGGCTTACCAGTCAGACCGGATGCGGATTTCTTTCCATGCTTATGATACGAACGATGTGGGCCTTTCTTATTGGTGGCAGATCGACGACGTGAATATCTATGCCGCTCCTTCGGGTTCCGATGCAACCGTCGAAGGATATGCTGTTTACCGCAACGGGGTGAAGATCGGAGAGGCGAAGGAGACGACCTATGCCGACGCTGCTCCGGTGGCCGGTGAGAACCTGTATACGGTGCGGGCCGTAGGGACATTCGGCGAAACATCGGATTCTAATCCGGTCGTGGTCGATTTAGATCCTTCCGGCGTGACATCGGCAGAGGATGAGGTGCGAAAGGTAGAAGCGACCGTGTCCGGCGACCGCTTGACGGTATGTTGCGGTGAGAAGCTGAGAACGGTGCGGCTGATTTCGGCGAGCGGTGTTTCGGCCGGACTGTGGAGGCCCGACGGAAATGTCGGTGTTTTTGACGTGTCGGGGTTGAGCCGCGGCGTTTATCTGGTGGTTTGCGAGACCGAGGGCGAATCCGTTCCGGTGGTGCGTAAGGTCATCTTGCACTAAATGAGCGGTTTGAGTAAATTCTGAAAGTTGCCTGCCGCAGATCCTTTCCGGCATGGAGCAGGGCGATAAAAAAATCTCCGCAGAACGGAAAATTTTTCTCCTGATGAAAATTTCCAGTTCTGCGGAGATTTTTTTGCGTGAGGGCGGTTACGCCTTCCGGTCCTGTCCCGTAAGGTTACCGATAGATGAGGATTGTCAGGTTTTCGGGTCTGAACAAATCCCGGGCAACGGCGTGGAGATCTTCGGCGGTCAGGGCGTCGATTTTCCGGTACAGCCGGTCGATGTCCTGTGTCTGCCGATAGTGCAGGAATCTTTTTCCCATGCCCAGTGCCACGTTTTCAAAGTTGTCGTATGAGATGCCGATCTGTCCTTTGATCTGGCGTTTGGCCGCTTCCAATGCGTGTGCCGGCAGCGGGGCGTCAGCGAGTCGCTTCAATTCTTTCATGACCAACTGAAGGCAACGGGACACGTCGTGCGGGTCGCAACCGAAATAGATGCTCCATATTCCGGTATCGGTATAGGCCGTCATGCCGCTCTCCACGGTATACACCAGTCCGTGCCGTTCGCGCAGGCTCAGGTTGAGGCGCGAGTTCATGCCCGGTCCGCCCAAGATGTTGTTCAGCAGGTACAGGCTCAGATGGCGCGGGTCAAGGGCGCTGTAAGCCCTTGCGCCGATCATGACGTGCGATTGGTGGGTATCTTTTTCCACTACGATGTTTTGAGGCCGGTAATCCGGTACGGACGGGCGTTCGACGGGAGCGGCTTCCGTGCCTGCGGCGAAGCTCTCCGACAGGATGGCCTTGCGGATGTCATGGCCTTCGGGAAGCGAGGCCGCCACCCTTTTCAATGCCCTTTCGATCTCCCGGCGGACGACGCGCGGTTCGATGCGTCCGTAGACGAAGAAGACCATACGGTCCGGACGGTACAGGCGGGCCGCAAAGCGGTTTACATCTTCGCTGCGAAACTCGCGCAGGCGTCCTGCTTCGCCTAAAATATTTCTTCCCAGGGGATGGCCGTTGAAAACCAGATTCTCGAAATCGTCGAAGATCAGTTCGGCAGGCGAATCTTTGTAGCTTTCTATTTCATCGATGACCACTTCCACTTCCTTGTTCATCTCCGTTTGGGGATACGTGCTGCCCAATACGATGTCGGTCAGGAGGTCCGTGGCGCGGGCTAAGTGCTCTTTCAGAAAAGCGGCGTAGTAGATGGTTTCTTCCTTGCCGGTATAGGCGTTCAAGTCGCCTCCCACGCCTTCCATCCGGTTCAGGATGTGCCATGAGCGTCGGCGTCGGGTCCCCTTGAATGTCAGGTGTTCGCAGAAGTGCGCCAATCCGTTTTCGTCCTCATGTTCGTCACGTGTCCCGGCGTCTACCGCGATGCCGCAATAGACCACGTCGGTGGCAGAGGGGGCGCAGACGATACGCATGCCGCAAGGCAGCGTCTCGGTGTGATGAGTCGTCGAGGGAGATAGTGTGGGTGCCATTGTCGTCTATCTTTGTATTTTGCGTGGGCAAAGATACTTCTATTTTCCGAGAAAGAAGCGGAATGCGGAGGGTTAAAAAAAATCCCGAAGAGGTTTTTGCCGCCTCTTCGGGATATGTTATGGGGTCTTCCTGTTTTTTAGACAAGCAGGGCGATGTGATAGACTGCGAAAGCCATCACGTAGGCCAATATGGTCGTATAGGCTGCGGTGAAAAGGGGCCACTTCCAACTTCCGCTCTCGCCTTTTACCGCGGCTATCGTGGCCAGGCAGGGGAAATAGAATAAGGCGAATATCATGTAACTCAGTGCCGCTTCAGGGGTAGTGGACTGACTCAACAATTGTGCCAGATGGGTCTGTGAGGCGTCTTCTGTGGTTTCGGCTTCGGCATCGTCGGCCGTACAATTGTACAGTACGCCGAGCGTGCTTACCATCAATTCTTTTGCACCGACTCCGGCGATGATGCCTACGCCCATGCGCCAATCGTAGCCCAGCGGGTGGATGACGGGTTCAATGGCGTGCCCGATCTGTCCCATGAACGATTGTTCCTGGTGTTCGGCTTCGCTCATCTTGCCGTCGCCGACGGGGAAATATCCCAATGCCCAGATGACGATGCTGGCCACTAAGATGATGCCTCCCATTTTGCGCAGGTACTGTCTTCCTTTCTCCCAAGTGTGGCGGCAGACGTCGCGTGACGTCGGCATGCGGTAAGGCGGAAGCTCCATGACAAAGTTGCTTTCATATTGTTTCATGAAGATCTTGCTGAATACCCAGGCGGCGAAGAGGGCCATCCCCGTACCCCAGAGATACAGGCAGAGCATGACGACGGAAGCGTTGCGGGGGAAGAATGCCCCGGCGAAAACCACGTAGACCGGAATGCGTGCGCTGCACGACATCATCGGAGTGACCAGCATGGTGACCAGTCTGCTTTTCGGGTTTTCGATGGTGCGCGTAGACATGATGGCGGGTACGTTACATCCGTAACCCATCAGCATGGGAATGAAGGATTTTCCGTGTAGGCCCAGTTTGTTGAAGAGCGGGTCGGCCAGCATGGCCGCACGGGCCAGATAGCCTGAATCTTCCAGGATGGAAATGAAGAAATAGAGAATGAGGATGTTGGCCAAGAATACGATGACACTGCCCACACCGCCGAGTATGCCGTCGCAGATGAGAGCCTGCAATGTGCCCTCGGGCAAATGCTCCTGACATACGCCGGTAAGCCATGCCACAAAGTTGTCGATCCAGTCCATCGGATATTGTCCGATGGTGAAGGTGGCCCAGAAGATGAACCACATGATGATCACGAACAACGGGTAGGCGATCCAGCGGTTGGCCAAGAAACGGTCCATCTTTTGGGTAACTTGGTTGTTATGTCCCTGTTTGGGCATGTAAATGCCGTCCAGCACCTGTGCGATATGTGCATAGCGTGCTGCGTCTTCCTGTTCGCGTTCGGGGCAGGAGCAGGCCTCTTCAGGCTGTATTTTCTCTTTCGGTGTGGGATCCGGGGTCTGTCCGCAGGTGCAATGCTCCGGATCGTGGCAGCAGGCGGCTTCGTGGGTATGCCCTTTTACGCCCGAACGGTGCAGGGCGACGTGCTGGTCGCCCAATTCGATCGCTTTGCGCAAGAGTTTGGAAATGCCCGTGCCCTTACGTGCTACGGTGGGGTAGAAAGGGATGTCCAATCGGTTGCCCAGGGCCTTGATATCAAGCGTACTTTGGCTGTCTTCGAATTCGTCGTACATATTCAGCGCACCTACGATAGGCAGGTCGCGTTCTTTCAATTGCAGGGTAAGCAATAGGTTACGTTCCAGGTTGTTGACGTCGAGCACGTTGATGACGGCGTCGATACGTCCGCTTTCCAGCTCGTGGCTTACAAAAGCTTCTTCCGGACTGAATGCACGCAGAGAATAAGTACCCGGAAGGTCGACAAATCGGATTTTCCGTCCTTCAAAAACCATTTTTCCGACTACGCAACTTACGGTTACTCCGCTGTAATTTCCTGTCCGTTCGTGTCCGCCTGAGGCTGCATTGAAAAGGGATGTCTTACCACAGTTCGGGTTTCCTACTAATGCAATGGTGAGTTCTCCTTCTTCCAAAGGAGTGTCCATGGTGACGCGATTCTTTGACGGTCCGCAGTTGGGGCATCCGCCATCGTGGTCTGCATGGGGTAGCATCTCTTGGAGATTGGGGGATTGTGACTTCGAAGAGGGTGTGTTGGCTGAGGTTTCAAGGGCAGGTCCTTCAGGGTGAGGGGGGATTGGGATGTTTTCGCCGGGGGAAGTCACCAGAATCAGATCCGCTTCACTTTTTCTTAGGGCGATCTGGCTCCCCATCAGTTTGAAAACTATAGGATTATTAACTGGGGATGAGAATACCTTTTGTACGGTTTTTCCCGCTACGAATCCCATTTCGCTAAGACGGGCCCTGAATGCGCCGCTACCTTCGATGTGCGATATCATTACGGTATCGCCCGTTTTGATATCTGATAATCTTTTCATTGCCAATTAAGTATAGTTTACCAACGTGCAAAATTAACACGGTTATTCAGTATGTGCAATACTTAAAAATGGTGATTTCCTTATGCGTTGGCATAGCTGTGCATGCCTCCGAGTAGGTAGTTGACCCCGAAATAGGTCATCAGAACCACGGCAAAAGCGACTATCATATAGATGTGATAGGCTCTCGGATGTCTTAGCCACGGCAGGAGACTGCGGTGGAAAGACAGTCCGTAGATGATGAAGGCTGCGAGCGCCCATACCTCTTTCGGGTCCCAAAACCAATAACTTCCCCATGATACGTTGGCCCAGACGGCTCCCATCACGATGCCTACGCCGAGGAGGAACGTGGCGGGATAGAGTAAGATCCGGCTCAACAGCGTAAGTTGTTCTACGCGTTCACGGGGCAGCGGGGATAAGACGGACTTGCGCCGGCCCATCAGGCAAAGGGCCAAGATGGCGTTGAGCCAGACGAACGCGAAAAGGGCATAGGAAATCATGATGAAGGATACATGATAGCTGAGCCACGGAGAGGACAGTACCGGCATGAGCGGAGTAATCTGCGGATTCATCTCGCCCAGATGAGCCACTAACAGGATGAAACCGGAGAGCAGGAATCCGAAAGGACGTGTATAGGGGAAACGACGGTGGAGCAGACAGGCCGTGAGGAGGACGGGCAGGACGACAAACTGCATCGTTTCATAGCCGTTACTCAGCGGAAGGCTTCCGCTGACGTATCCCCGCAAGGCATAGCCGAAAGCATGAAACGCAGTGGCAAGGTAGAGCAAGGCGGTCCAGAGTCGATTCTCCGCGATGCCGGCTCTTCGGTTCTTTAACATCCGATACAGCAGCAGTCCGAAGGCCACGATGCCTAAGGTCAGATTGGTCATGGCCAGAATCTTGCTGAACGGGATGCGGTTATAGAGCAGTTCGGCTTTTACTTTAGGAGTACTGAGACGCGGCGTACCGGCCGGTACCGGTCGGATGAGCGTACCCTGTGTGAGCATAAGGATGAGGCCCACTTTCTCGTCTGTTTCCTGTATGGCTTTCCCTAATTTGCTTTGCCGGTTTTGTTCGTGTTGCCAAAGCGATTGCAGTTTGTACTGCGTGCCGTCGAAAAGATCCGTCAGGGCGGCATAATCTCCTTGGAGTCGGAGCGTAGTTCTCAGTTCCCGGCTTTTGATACGGATGATGGGCACGTGGCTCCATTCCTCCGGATAAAGCATCCAACTGCTGACCACTTGTTCCGGACTGAGGCCGCGGTATGTGGGGCGGCCGTAGAGTTTCTGTACGAAATCTTTGGCCAGCGTGTTGAGCGGAGCTACGCGTTCATTATAGATGACTTGTTTAGCGGCCAAACTGTCGGCCTGCACACGTTTGACAACCGGCAGAGGGGGATCGGCTTGTGCCTGCATGGCCCAAAAGCCGGCCAACAGAAACAGTCCGCCCTTCTTGAGCAAAGGGTGGCGCAACAGACGTCGGAATTCTCCTATTCGGGCGCACAGCATCAGCAGGCAACTCAGACCGAACAGGATGAATCCCGCATAGGTGATGGCCGTGCCCCACGGGTCATAATTTACCGTGAGCCAACTGCCCTTCATATCCTCATCGTAGGACGACTGATAAAATCGGTAGCCTTGCCGGCTGAAGATGCGGTTCATGGAGATGCGGGGCCGGGCGAGTCGGACGCCGTCGCTTTGCAGACAAGTGATTTGGCTGACATAGTCGGCGGGTGCTTCCGTTCCGGCATAATATTCCACATAGAAGCTGTCCAACCGCATGACGAACGGTAAGGTGAAGATGCGTTTCTGTTCGTCGGCGTATTCTTCCGTAGTGCTGCCTTGCCTCAGGTGTAGCATACCCTTGCGCCCGGTGAAGGCCGTGGTGAGTGCACCGGCGAAGATCACTCCGAAACTGAGGTGGAGCAGCAATACGGGGATGCTTCTCCAAGCTTTCCGACGGACGATGAGTGCTGCCGTGGCGACGATGATAACGGTCCATAGTAGCTTGAACCATAGACTTCCGTAGATGACGGTTTGCGCATAGAGCGTGCCATGGGCATCTTCCACAAACGTGGCGATGCCGATGACCGCTGCTGCTATCAGAAGCAAGATAAAAGGAACCGTTTTCATGAATCCGTCTGTTTGGTGAGATTAAAAGTCCCGATAGGCGGCGTTTCTCCGTTCTTTCACGGCGATACATTCCATCTCGATGAGCCATGTGGGGCGGCACACCGGAGCTAAAGTGATGATCTTCGGCGTGTCCGGGAACTTTTTGTCGAACATCGCCTTCACGGTGGAATAATCGCAAAGGTCGCGCAGGTAGACGATGATTTGTGCCACGTTGTCGAACGACGTGCCGCCTTCTTCGAGCAGGACACCTACGTTTTCCCACATTCTTTCGGTCTGTTTCACGATGTTTCCGATGTGGAGCACTTCCCCTTTGTTGTTGATGCTGGCCGTTCCGCTAAGGAACACGTGCGCACGGTCACCATATTCCATGACGGTGCCTCTTTCAAACGTGACACCGTATTCATAGGTCGGGTCCAAATGCGTCGGAGCGTACAGATAGCGTTGTTGCTTCGGCTCGAAGCCCGTGAGGGCATAAGTGCCCATCTGTACCAGTGCCCGTGTGTCTGCGGGCAGACCGCCGATGCCGGTACTGCTGATGTAATGAGTCCTTTCGGTAAGACCTTGTTCGGCAAAATTGGCTTTACGCGCCTTGACCATACCTTCGTACTGCGTGTCTACATCGCGGACGAAGAACCACGTGCGTATGCAATTGTCGGCCAAGGTCGCATGGAAGTTCTGCAAGGTTTCCTCGTAACTGATGAGCAAGGATTCCGTTTGCCAGGCCGAGTCTCCCTTATGTTCGTGCATGCCCATCTTCCACAAATGGCGGTAACCGTTGTGTTCGGCTACGATCACTCCGTTGATGTTGGCTACTTTCGTTCCTTTTTGCAGATACATCCATACGGCAATCTTGCTTCCGTCGAGCGGCGGTTGTTGGATGACGGAGATGGAGCAGTCTTGTTCCTGTCTCATCAATGGCTGCTGGTTGGTAGCGTCGCTCAAAAAGTATCTCTTCAGAATGGTGTTTGCTCCGGAGATTTGAGGCAACTGGAGCAGCCGTTCCTCTCCTTCGTAGATCCGTTTGAGTTGTCCCTCGAACAGTTCGTCTTTCGACTCTACATGCAGAAGTACGTGGTATTCTTCCACTTTATTTTGAGGCGTGAAAGCAGCGATTTCTGCTTCCACACCTAAATCTTTCCAAGAAACTTTATACTTGTTCATATTCGTTTTTATTTTTTTGCGCCCGCATTGATCCATTCGTCTATCATTTTCAGTGTGGCGGAAGACGAGATCAGGTTCTCATGACTGAATCCCAATCCAAGCACATTGCCGGGATTGATGACTTTGTGTATGATACTGCTATCCGCATCTCCGGGAATCACCCGGATACCGCCTTCCACCTGTGTGGAGGGATGGTTGACGAGATTATCATAGCTTTTGCCTTCTACCAGGTATAATCCGGCTGAGGCGGTTCCTGAAGCTCCGGCTCCTCCGTGGCACTGGACGCAGGTTTTGTTGAATACATTCTCTTGTATGGCGGTATACATTCCGACATCGATTTGTCCGACATCCATATATATGGTGTCGCCTTCTACGGCAGTGGCGTCTATCGTCTGATAACTTACGATGCGTTTACGCAACGTGTTGGTCACGCACAGTTCGATGGTTTTCACTTCACTCCCGATATCGGTCAAGTCGACGGACACATTATTGTCGGAGTCCGGTGTGACCAAGACTTGCGTAGCTGCATATTCGTTATCGCCGAATCCGGCCAAGACGACTTGGTAATACTCCGGGCAGCTGTGCACTCCGGTGATATGTCCGGTCAGTTTGGCTGTATATCCGCTATGCGTCGACACGACAGTCGTTCTTTTGATCGGCCCGTCGTCGCAAGCGGTCAGTCCAAGGGCTGACACAAGAAGAACGCATAAGATTTTGCTTTGTTTCATTGTGAATCCTTTACCGGCTTGATTATTGAATATTAGAAAGAATATTGCAACTGAATGGTACCTGAGTGCATGGCCAGCCCAAGATCGTCGTTGTCACGGTCCAATTGCGTATCGTGACCGGTACGTCCGATGAATTGGAACATCGCTTGCAGTTTCAGATTGCATCCCTTGAAAAAGTAGTTGCATCCTATGGCCGGGTAGTGTTTCACCGAGTGTGTCTGATCGAAGGCCCCCAAGCCTGTAGACCTCAG
>JAJPYK010000272.1 GCA_021205005.1 Paraprevotella sp.
AATCAAATTTTGTCAGTACTACACCGTCGAAATCCAAACGACTGTTGAACTCTTTTGCGGTATTTACGGCATCCTGTCCCGTCATGGCATCTACCACGAACAGCGTTTCATCCGGTTGGATGGCATTCTTAATAGAGGCAATCTCCTGCATCATCTCCTCATCCACCGCCAATCGTCCGGCTGTATCGACGATCACGACATCATATCCTTTGGCTTTGGCTTCTTTTTTGGCGTTTTCCGCAATCTGTACCGCATTCTTATTCTCAGGTTCGCTATATACGGGAATGCCGATCTGCTCGCCCAGCACTTTCAACTGTTCGATAGCGGCGGGACGGTAAATATCGCAGGCGGCCAACAAAGGATTCTTATGCCGTTTGCTTTTCAGCATTAAAGCCAGTTTACCGGACAACGTCGTCTTACCCGCTCCGTTCAAACCGGCCATGAGGATAACCGCGGGATGGCCTTGCAGATTCAGGTCCACCGCCTCACCGCCCATGAGAGCGGCAAGTTCGTCGTGCACGATCTTTACCATCAACTGGCTGGGTTTCACGGCCGTGAGCACGTTCTGTCCCAAAGCCTTCTGCTTTACCGTATCGGTGAATGTTTTAGCCACTTTATAGTTGACGTCGGCGTCCAGCAACGCCCGGCGCACGTCTTTTAAGGTTTCGGCCACGTTGATTTCCGTAATCTTGCCTTCACCTTTTAATATTTTGAAAGACCGCTCCAGTCTTTCACTCAGGTTGTCGAACATATGTCGTTTATCTTTTTATTATTTTTTTCTTTGCGGCAAAGGTACGAATAAAAAGTGAAACACGAAAAGATGTAGTAAAGGATTTGAATCTGACGCAATTATATACCGTTATCGGAAAGAGCGGAGTCGCATTCCAAGTTTATACGGACCACAAACGGCTACATTCCAATTCCACTTCCCCGAAAGAGATCATGGCGTTGAAAAGACGGATTTTCCGATATGAGGAAAGTTCAGACACAAGAATTTCTCTCTCCTCAATGAGCTGACGATCCAGCAGATCCGCCCGACAAGTTCCTTTCAACAGAGGGTGGGAGGGGGTATACCATTTCAGCCCGTCCCACAGGGCGATATTGGCTATAGACGTATCCGTCAGATGTCCTTGGCGTACGATCAACACGTCATCAGCTCCTCCGCGCCGGGCAAACAGGGCGTCCAGACAGGAACGATCAGCATATTTATAGGTATAACGCACTTCGTCTGCTTCAATCAGGCGCAACGTGTGCACGGGACGTATTTGATAAGGAAAATATTCCACAAACAGTATGTCACGGGCGTACGTCACCCGACAGCGGATCCGCCCGGTATCATGTCCGACAGTCGTCACGTAGTCCTCAAGTTTCAAGTCCGATACCTTGTCCCAAAAACAGCGGCGGGTCGCATTCATCCGGGCATTATGACGCTCCGGATTTCCGATCTTACCGTCCTGAATCCTCAAAGTTTCAATAAACCGGCACATAAATTTTGCGTTTCATTTCTTCGTATTCGTTTCGCGCATCGCTTTTGAACGTGATGCCGCCTCCGCTTTTGAACCAAAACCGTCCATCAGCGTCCTGTTCCAAAAAGCGGATCATCACGGCACTGTCCAAGCTACATCCGTCGAAAAATCCCATTACACCGGTGTAAAACCCGCGCCGATAAGTCTCGGCATGCCGGATGATTTCTACGGTTTTCTTTTTAGGAGCTCCCGTAATGGACCCGGCCGGCAAGAGACTGAACAGGCAGTCTCCCAAATTTTCGCGATAATTTTCGTATAGACGTCCGCGTATCTCCGAACTCATCTGCAACAGCGGCCCTTCATGGGTCTGCAACTCATCCAGGTAACGGTCGCGCAATACTTTCACTTCCCTGGCCACCCTGCTCAGGTCGTTCCGTATCAGATCCGTAATGGTGGCATGTTCGGCCGCTTCTTTCTCATCGTTTAACAAGCCGGCGCGGGCATCCGGAAGAGAGCCATCCCGGGTACCTTTCATCGGATGAGAGTAGATGAATCCATTCTCGATACGCACGAACGTTTCCGGAGAAAAGACCACAAAATGATTTCGCAACCACAGTTTGTAACGCGCCTGAGCCTGCTGAAAGATATTCAACCGAGACCAATTCGTCTCCACGGGGGTGGCACAAGTGAGATTAACCAAGAACGTATTGCCCGATTGTAAATTGTGATGCACCTCATCGAACGAGCGTCGGTAGTCCTCGAAGGACTGCGGAAAAGCATGCCACCTGAGTTCACGGGGGCATCCCGCCGCCTGCCTTACTTCGTTCGAGGCGGAAGGAAAACTATATTGCAACATGCTGGCCGGAAGAGCGTTAGGCCGCTCTGCCACGCCTTGCGACAGATCGAAGTCGATCATGAAGAAAAAAGGTGTCCCCTCACGTCCGAATCGGTTCATCCGATCCCTCACATCCTGTCCCGAACAAAAAAACAAATTATCTGAAATTATCATCATCCGCACTCCCGTCAAGGGAAAAATCTATGCTGTAACTCACTGCAAAAGTAAACAAAATCTAAATAGTCTTTAAATAAGTTCCAAATATTTTTCAGCCTACCGTATTTTGTTTATATTTGCATTGTCCTTTGACATGGAAGTACGGTAAGCGTCTCGGCATTATCCGGGTTCAGGAAATCCCCAATGTCTCTAAACAACAATGGATAATACAATGAACGCTCTACGAACTATTAAAATATGGAAATGAATCATATCGCAAGATATGTTACGAAAGATATTAAAAATAGACGTGGGGCTTTATGTATTACAAAGTTGTTGAGTATGGGGATACTTCTGAACGGTAATACTAAAGTTCCCCACGTTTAACCTAAACACTATAAATACAACTTCATGGGGCAGAAAGTTGGATAAGTTTTTTAAATGTCATGAAAACTATGGATTTTAAAAAATGGGTTCCATTCGCCACAAGATCACACGCTCATGCGGCCGTCCCCTTGAGGGATTTCTCACACGTTATTCTTTCTTCAATCTTTTTACTTTCAAGACTCCGACGAAGAAAGATACAAACTATATGCCAGTCCGCTACGTTTACCCGACAATCAGCCACGAACGACTTCCGATCGGTTTTGTTGTGCGACAGAGATGACAAAAAGTCAGAAGAACAATTTGCTGTCTGACCGTTTATTGAAGGTTGAACCGAAATATAATACATAACCATATGGATAAGAGAATTGAAAATGCGATGAACAAACTGATCAACACTGAGATCTGGTCTTCAAACTTGTATCTGTCCATGCAAGTCTATTTTGAAGAACAACAACTTCCGATATTGAGTTCATGGTTGAGCTTGCAAGCCCGCAACAACATGGAAAGAGTTCATAAAATCATGGAACTGCTTTACCATTACGGGGGAAATGTGGAAATCTGCGAGATGAAAAACGGAATCCAGCGCTGGGACACCCCGAAAGAGGCTTTGGACAAACTGGTGGAACAGGAACAAGGTCTGCAAAAGGATGTCAAGAGTTTCCTCATCTCCGTACAGAACCTGGACGAAGGGTTTTACGACAGGGCCACACGGTTGTATTCCGACCGGTCCTATATCGGCAACGTATTTCTGGAACTGCTGCACGTCTTGACCTATGAAAGTCAACGCCGGTTGCCGCTCTATTCGGATCTGGACGAATGATAAAAATCTTCGGACCATTCGACAATAATATATCTGAATCATTATTCAACATCACTTAATTGTTTTGATTATGAAAAGAATCGTATTGCTTCGCCACGGCGAAAGCCCATGGAATCAAGAGAACCGTTTTACAGGTTGGACTGATGTGGATTTAAGTGAAAAAGGGATCTCGGAAGCCTGCAAGGCCGGAGACACCTTGAAACAGGCCTGTTTCACTTTCCAGATCGCTTATACTTCGTATCTGAAAAGAGCGGTCAAGACCTTGAACTGCGTGCTCGACCGAATGAATGAAGATTGGATCCCGGTGGAAAAGACCTGGAGACTCAACGAGAAGCATTATGGTATGCTGCAAGGCCTCAACAAAAGCGAAACGGCAGCCAAATACGGCGACGAGCAGGTACATATCTGGCGGAGAAGCTATGACGTGGCCCCCGATCCGGTAGCCGTCGACGATCCCCGCATTCCCGGTAAAGATCCTCGCTATGCCTGCATCCCCGATGCCGAAGTGCCTCGCACGGAGTCCTTGAAAGATGCCATCCGTCGCGTCATGCCGTATTGGGAATGTGTGATCTTCCCCTCTTTGAAGAAGGTGGACAGCGTGCTGGTTACGGCACACGGCAACAGCTTGCGCGGCATCGTGAAGCATCTCAAAGGCATTTCGGACGAAGACATCTCACAGTTGAACTTGCCCACGGCCGTGCCTTACGTCTTTGAGTTCGACCATCAGTTGAATTTGGAAAAAGACTACTTCCTGGGCGATCCCAAAGAAATAGAAAAGCTGATGGAGGCCGTTGCCCGTCAAGGCAGTGCAAAAAAATAAATCAATTTCTCTTTTGTTCATTGGTGTGTCAGAGTGTAGGGGCATCGTCCCGTCAACGGCGTGCCCATACCTCTGCAAACCGATGGAGCAACATTGTTTAAAACAACAAGATGGAAGAAAAATATATAGGTATCCTGACTTCCGGAGGCGACGCCTCGGGCATGAACGCCGCGATACGGGCTGTAACCCGAAGCGCGATTTTCAACGGATACAGGGTAAAAGGCATCTATCGGGGATATGAGGGGCTGATTGCGGATGACATAAAAGAACTGACCACGGAAGACGTGAGCAACATCATCCAACGGGGAGGGACCATCCTGAAAACGGCCCGTTCCCAGCAGTTCACCACGCCCGAAGGACGCAAACGCGCCTATGAGGTGATGCAACAAGAGAATATTTCGGCTTTGGTCATCATCGGAGGAGACGGCTCACTGACCGGTGCGCGCATCTTTGCCGAAGAATACGACGTGGTGTGCATCGGATTGCCGGGTACCATCGACAATGATCTGTACGGGACCGACTTCACCATCGGTTACGACACGGCGCTGAATACCATCGTGCAGTGCGTGGACAAAATACGCGATACCGCCACCTCGCACGACCGTCTGTTCTTCGTCGAAGTCATGGGACGCGACGCCGGTTTCCTGGCACAATACAGCGCCATCGCTTCCGGAGCGGAAGCAGCCATTATCCCCGAAGACCGTACCGATGCCGATCAGTTGGAAACGTTCATCAACCGTGGTTTCAGAAAGACCAAGAACAGCAGTATCGTCATCGTGTCGGAGAGCCCGAAGGACGGCGGAGCCATGCACTATGCCCAACGGGTGGAAAAGGAATATCCCGACTATGACGTGCGCGTATCTATCCTCGGACATCTGCAACGCGGCGGGTCGCCCAGCGCATCCTATCGTATCCTGGCCAGCCGGTTGGGCGACGGTGCCGTACAAGCCCTCATGGCCGGACAGCGCAATGTCATGGTGGGCATACACGACAACGAGGTGGTTTACATTCCGTTCACTGAAGCCATCAAGGACGACAAGCCGCTCGACAAGAGCCTCATTCGGATTCTCAACGAGTTGTCGATCTGATAGAAGCGTGTCGGGATTCAATATTTTTCATCTGAATCTCATGAGACGGCTTCCGGTGTGTAGGTGAATGGCAAAATGCTGGTTCAGAGAGCGTTGGAAAGGATAGGAGAGAAAGCTTGTTTTTTCGGCGGTCGATGAAAAAACAGAGTCCGCAGATTGAGAAATTTTTCTCCGCAGAATGATACGCCGTTCGGCGCAGAAAAAAAACAGTGAATCGGGTTGTCGGATTCTTTTTAGGGACGACGGCAGAAACAGTCGGTTGGCGTCGCTGCGACGCACTCGCAGAAAATATTAAAAATCGGACCCAATACCATTCGGTACCCGATCCGATTTTGTTGAAGACTTCAGGGGATAAGGGGACCTCTGAAGTTTTCTTTTTTTGTTTCTGGACAAGATTCCGGATTCTACGACTGTGCATCGTCGTTCCCGCATCGGCCGCCCTTTTCTTCTTATTGCTCGCTCAGACGAATGGCAAATCCGCCTCCGCGCGCCATATCCATATCCATCCGGGTATGGCGGTTCACTTCTATGGTGTCGCAAGCATAAACTGTGGGGTGGTCGCCCGAATCGGGGCTGTCCTTAAATACCACGGCACGATATTTCTTGCCTCGGTCCAGAAATCCGAAATCTACCGTGACCTTACGTGGCGTCCAATTGGTCATGCCGCCCACATACCACTCCCTTCCGGTCTGTTTGGCCGTCACGATGTATTCGCCCAACCGGGCTTTGAGTGGCAAGGTACGGTCCCAAACCGTGGGGATATTTGACAGATAGTCCAGAATATCGGGATATTTATTGTATTCCGTGGGCGAGTCGCAAAGGTAACCTATCCAGTGGTCGAAGATGACATACATGGACAAAACGTGGGAACGGGTCCCCATGTTCATCGGCGGAATGCTGTCGAGATCGCGGGCCTGGAACGCTTCCGGCGTCACGTTGCGCATGCCGCCGGGCGTGTAATCCTCAGGGCCGGCCAAAGAACGGATGAAGGGAAAACGGGTATGATACTCCGGCGTGATGGTCTTTTCCCAAAAAAATGCATTCAGCTCCTCGTACGGCTTCGTAGTTCATTACGTTCGGATAGGTGCGGTTCAACCCGGTGGGTACCGGACAACCGTGGAAGACGGCCACCATCTTGTAGCGTGCCAGTCGTTCGGCCAGTTGCCTTTCCCATCGCATGGCGATCTGATCGTTCCGCTCGAAAAAGTCTATCTTGGCTCCCGATACGCCGTCTTCGTGCATTTTCTTGATCCCGTCGTCCGGATTCTCGAGCGGGCAACTGGGCCACGTCCATACGAGGATCTTCACGTTTTTCTGACGGGCATAGTCGCATAGTTCCTTGAGATAGCCTTCCTGCCATCCGGCGTCGAGCGTCATATAAGGGATATGATGTTCCGAAGCCCAGTCGACATAGTATTTATAGAGTTTCAGGGACAATTGTTTGTTGCCGTTCGGGAAGTCCACACCCTCGAGTACGGCCTTGTGCCACCATTCCCATGCACTCTTTCCCGGTTCTATCCACGACGTGTCCTCCAGTCGGCAAGGCTCGGCCAGCATGTACACCAGTTCGTTGTTCAGCAGGTCTTTGTCTTGTCCCGACACGATCATCACGCGCCAGGGAAAACTGCGGTTTCCGTTCGTCCGGGCGATATAGTCTTCACGTGAGATCACCAAGTGGTTGGAGTACCAATAATTAGGATTGGACGAATCGCCGTCCATCACGCGCTTGGGATAGCCGGCCCACTTGCCACGCATGGCGTCCGGTCCGGCCGCCTCCATGTACAAACCGGGATAGTCGTAAGTATCCGACTCCGTGACGACAACCTTGTACGGTTTGCCCGGATATTCGAACAATACGGGCGATACGGAGAAATGTTGTTCCGGAAATTCTCCCGGCGAGGAATATTCTTTATACAGCCGTTCGAAGTTGCGGTAGCCTTGATGAATCTGATGTACCTCTCCCGACTGTTCGCGTTCGGGCGAGGTGTTGGCGTCGCACTCCGGAAAATACACCGTGGGCGTGAAAGCAAAGTTGAACACGGCATCCTCGTTGCGGATGGTGATCTCCTTGTCCCAATGCGTAACGAAACGATAGGCCCATTCCTCATTATAAGCCCTCACCACCATGTCGTAATCCCGTCCGTAAGAGAGCACCAGTTCGTTGTAGCGGTCTTTCAGTTGTTTGTTTTTTCCTATGGCCACATCGATCCGGCGGTCCACCCGGTTCTTTTTGACCGATGTCACTGCGGCATCGCCCACCACCGTACCGTCGGACAAGTGCAGTCCGATGGGCGACGGCAGACACAATTGCACCTTGTCGTACCACACCTCAAACTTCGTCTGTCCGTCGGTTTGTAGTTTCACTTTCAGTTTTCCGTCGGGCGAGGACGTTTCATAAAGTTTGGCCTTCAGGCTGAAGGCTAAACAAAAAAAGATTCCTAAAGATAAAATGAGCTTACGATTCATAATCGAGATAGATTTAAGCATATTAATCTGCCTGCAAAGTAACCCAATTCTCCAAAGACAAAGAATGGAGAGAATCACTTATCACATGGATGATATTGCGATTCTCTCCATCCGATAAAGCCGCAGAGGCTTTATTCTATTCCCCACGATTTGTTCGGTGTACGCCCGAGTTTGAAATGCAGCTCTCCGCCCCGCATGATGTCTGCATGGTCGATGTAACAATGGGGATAAGGCTTTCCGTTCAGTTCCACAGACTGGATGTAGCAGGCGTCCGGGGCATTGCCCTCCGCGGTGATGACGAAACGGTCGGCCTGGGCATATTTACGGTCCAGCCTGATTTCCATCCGGTCGAAAACCGGCGCGGTCAGTTCGTAACGGGTATCTCCCGGACAAATCGGAATGGAAGCCCATCGACGCCAGGATATACCAGGCCGACATCTGCCCCACGTCCTCGTTGCCGCACAGACCGGCCAAATTGTTTTTGTAGGCATCGGCGCAGATCACCCGCGTCCAATACTGTGTCAGCCACGGAGCTCCCAGCCGGTTGAACAGGAACGGCACGTGATGCACCGGTTCGTTGGCATGATTGTAGTACGGATTCCAATAGAATTCACGAGGGGTATGCTCGAAAAACGACTCCAAATCGGCCAGCACCCGTTCGCGTCCTCCCATCAGTTCCACCATGCCGGGCACGTCGTGCGGCACGAACCATCCTTGCTTGTAAGGATTGCACTCCATGCAGCCGTACCATTCTTGCAGCCGTCCTTTTTCAGGCCATTCCGCCCACGACCCGTCGGCATTGCGCACACGAAACCATCCATTTTCCGCATCCCATATATTATGGTAGGCCTGTCCGCGACGATGATAGACCTCGGCCTCGTCCGTCTTGCCTAATCCAGCTGCCATCTCGCCCACACACCAGTCGAAATAGGCATACTCCAATGTTTCCGAAATGCCGCTGTTGCCCGGCGAGTAGTCCAAGTCTTCATGATGCCCTATGCGGTCGGCGGTATTGCGGGCCAGGCGATAGGCTTTCTCCACATCATATCCCCGTATGCCCTTTTTCCAGGCATCGACGATGACAGCTATGGCCGGATTGCCCAACATACAGCCGCTATAAGCATTGAGAAACTCCCAACGGTCGAACACTTCCGTACCATTCTCCTCGGCCAGCGTGATAAAAGAGTTGATCATGTCGTTCACCACTTGGGGGTGAATCAGGTTTTGCAAAGGGAATTGGCTGCGGAATACGTCCCAGCCGCTGAATACCGTGCGTTTGGTGAAATCGAGGGTCGTATGCACCTGTTTGTCGCCGCCTACATATTCTCCCGTGACGTCCGTATAATCGCGCGGATCGATCATCGAGTGATATAGAGCCGTGTAGAAGATGGTACGCTGATCGTCCGTCCCGCCTTCTATCTTGATTTTCGACAAGGCCTGATCCCACATTTTGGCGGCCCGCTCGCGATAGCGTCCGAAGTCGCTTCCTTTCAGCTCGGCGTCGAAGTTGGCTTTTGCACCCGCCAGGCTGACGAAAGAAACGGCCGTGCGCAGCAGGACCTGATCTCCGCTCTGCGTCGGAAACTCCACATAGAAACCGAGATGGTCGCCTTCCATCCGTTCAGGACGTTCGGTTACGGAAGCTTTGCTGACTATCGAGGCGAATTCCGGTGATGTCACGTACTCCAGTTTGCGTACCGTGCCTTCGGGAAACTGTGCCGACCATACGCCATATTGCTCCAGAGGTCTGCTGAAACGCGTGTAGAAGTAGACCGTGTAATCGGCTTTTCCGGCTCCGTTTCCCCATCCGCCGCCGTCAGGCGTACAACGCATCCATCCCCGTATCGTGTAATCGTCCACCCTCTCGACATATTGCCGGGTAGAGGTACCTCCGACCCTTCGTGCCAGATCGATTTGAATGCGCGAATGTTCGTTTTGCGGGTAGGTAAAGCACATCACGCCTCCGTGGGGGGTTGCGGTCAGTTCCGCCCGGATGTCGTAATCCGTCAGCCGCACGGAATAGTATCCTGCTTGGGCCGTTTCGCTTTGTTTGTCATAGCGTGAACGATACCCTTCTTCCGGACGGGACGCCTCTCCGCGATAAGTATGCAACGGTCCGGTTGTGGGCATCACCAGGAAGTTACCCAAATCTCCATACCAACCGCCCCCGCTCATCTGGGTTAGGGCGAACCCCTCGATGGTGGTGTGTTCGTAACTGTATCCCGACCCGTTGTCGCCGCCCGTAATAGTGTTGGGACTGACCTGCGTCATGCCCCACGGTGTGGCAGCTCCCGGAAAGGTTTTCCCCAAGCCATGCTCGGCCCGTGCCATCTGTGTATTCGTAGTGGCTCCGATAAACGGGTTCACATAGTCCGACAGGCGTTTCCCTTTTGCTCCGACAGGCTGTGCCATCAAAGAAAAAGCCGCAGCAACGCCCCAAATTAAATGACGTTCCGCAGTGGTCCTAAAAAGTCGCGTCAAAATGTTCATCGATCTAAAAATAGTGGATAAGAAGTAAGCAATTGTTTTTATTCGGATACAAAAATAGACAAAGCAGCCCGACTTCATCCCGAAAATTCTCATCATAAATAAAAAATTCGGCTCCAAACGCCCTCTCGATGGGTATTTCTATTTTCTGTAGTCTCATCGAATCGTCGTCCTCTTTCTTCGTATACCTATTATATATAGAGTATATG
>JAJPYK010000229.1:0-3471 GCA_021205005.1 Paraprevotella sp.
GAGGTGGCTGCCGAATTCGAGAATCCTGTGATGCTTTATTCCATAGGAAAAGATTCTTCCGTGATGGTACGTTTGGCTGAAAAAGCCTTTTATCCCGGTAAAGTTCCTTTTCCATTGATGCACATCGATTCCAAATGGAAATTTAAAGAGATGATTAAGTTCCGTGATGAGTATGCCAAGAAATATGGCTGGAACCTCATCGTGGAGTCGAATATGGAAGCTTTTCGTGCCGGAGTGGGGCCATTCACCCACGGCAGTAAGGTGCACACCGATCTGATGAAGACGAAGGCCTTGCTCGACGGATTGGCCAAATATAAATTCGATGCCGCGTTCGGCGGGGCGCGTCGCGACGAGGAGAAAAGCCGTGCCAAGGAACGTATTTTCTCTTTCCGCGACCAGTTCCAGCAATGGGACCCGAAGAACCAGCGGCCCGAGTTGTGGGACATCTATAATGCCCGTATCCACAAGGGTGAGAGCATTCGCGTTTTTCCTTTGAGTAACTGGACAGAGTTGGATATATGGCAATATATCCGTTTGGAGAATATCCCCATCGTGCCGCTTTATTTTGCCAAAGTACGTCCCGTGGTCAATATCGACGGACAATTGATCCTGCCGGACGACGACCGTCTTCCGGAGAAGTATCGCGACAAGATTGAAATGAAAAAAATCCGTTTCCGTACTTTAGGCTGCTGGCCTTTGACGGGGGCGATTGAGAGCGAAGCCGATACGATAGAGAAGATTGTGGAAGAGATGATGACCACAACAAAAAGCGAACGTACTACACGCGTGATCGATTTCGACCAGGATGCGTCGATGGAACAGAAGAAGCGCGAAGGTTATTTTTAAATCAGGAGGGCATTTTATGGCATTTGCAAATATAAAAGAGTTTTTAGACCAGGACGAGAAGAAAGATTTGCTGCGTTTTCTTACTGCCGGTTCTGTGGACGACGGGAAATCGACCCTGATCGGACTGTTGTTGTTCGACAGCAAGAAGCTTTATGAAGACCAGTTGCAGGCTTTGGAGCGTGACAGCAAACGGGTGGGTAATGCCGGCGACCATATCGATTATGCTTTGTTGCTCGACGGTTTGAAGGCCGAACGGGAAGAAGGCATCACTATTGACGTGGCCTATCGTTATTTCTCCACGAATCAACGTAAGTTCATCATCGCCGACACTCCGGGACATGAGCAATATACCCGCAACATGATAACCGGAGGCTCTACGGCCAATCTGGCTATTATCCTTGTCGATGCCCGTACCGGTGTGATCACTCAGACACGTCGTCATACTTTCTTGGTGTCTTTGTTGGGCATCAAGCACATCGTGTTGGCTGTGAACAAAATGGATTTGGTGAAATTCGGCCGTCAAGTGTTCGACCGCATCGTGACGGAATACCGCAATCTGACGACCAAATTGGGCATAGAAGACGTGAATTGCATTCCGCTTTCTGCCTTGGATGGTGACAATGTCGTGAAGAAATCCGATCGTACACCGTGGTATGAAGGTCCGAGTTTGTTGGATTTCCTGGAGACCGTGCCTATTCACACAGACCGCAATATGACGGATTTCCGCTATCCCGTACAGTATGTGTTGCGTCCGAATCTCGATTTCCGCGGTTTTTGCGGAAAGATTGCTTCCGGTGTAGTTTGCGAGGGCGATGAGGTCATGGCTTTGCCGTCAAGGAATACGTCGCGCGTAAAACGCATCGTGACTTACGACGGCGACCTGAAGACGGCTTTTTGTCCGCAGTGCGTCACGCTTACGCTCGAAGACGAGATCGACATTTCGCGCGGCGAGATGCTGGTGCATCCAGACAATGTACCCGAGGTGAACCGCCATATCGAGACGATGCTCGTATGGATGGATGAGGAGCCGATGGATCGCAGCAAACATTTCTACTTGAAGCACAACACGAACACCACTCGTGCCACGGTGGATGAGATCTGTTATCAGGTTGATGTGAATACGATGGAGCCGCGTCCGGCCGATGGATTCCGCTTGAACGAGATCGGCAAAGTGCATATCACTACGGCAAAACCGATATTTTTCGATGCCTATCAGAAAAACCGCGCCACGGGATCTTTCATCCTTATAGACCCGATTACGAACAACACGAGCGCAGTCGGTATGATTATCGGTCCGGTGGATGAGAAGGACATCGATACCGAACGTTTGCCGGAACTGAACCTTCCGAGACTGGGTATCGGACCGGAACATTATGAGGCGATAGAGAAAGCGGTCAAGGACTTGAACCAACAGGGCATCGCAATAGACATTATCAAAGCATAACCTCCTAATATCGAATATCATGGGACTATTAGAGTTCAGTAAACTTCCGGTCAATACCTTGGTCGGTGCCGATTGGAAGACTTTTAAGGAAATGACACAGGGCATGGAGATTGCTCCCGATAAACGCACCAAATACTATCTGACGAAGAGCGTCTGCCGGCTGTTGAGCTTGTTGGCTCCCATTCAAGACCGTCGTTATGAGAAGAAACTACGCAATTATGAGTTTCAGAACGACCCCGTGTTCATTCTCGGTCATTGGCGGAGCGGCACTACTTTCGTGCACAATATCTTTGCTCAAGACGATCAGTTCGGCTATACGACCACTTATCAGACGGTGTTTCCCCATCTGATGATGTTCGGCATGCCGTTTTTCAAAAAGACGATGGGGTGGCTTATGCCCGACAAGCGTCCTACCGATAATATGGAGCTGGCTCCCGACCTGCCGCAGGAAGAAGAGTTTGCTCTGTCTAACCTGATGCCTTATTCGTTCTACGATTTCTGGTATTTCCCTAAACATTGGCAGGAGTATTGCGACCGTTTTCTGACGTTCGAGAAGATTACTCCCGAGGAACTCGCCATCTTTAAAGATACTTTTGTGAAGCTGATGAAAGTGTCTCATTATGTCACGGGCGGTAGTAGCTACTTGTCCAAGAACCCTCCTCATACGGGACGTGTGAAAGCTTTGGCCGAGATGTTTCCCAATGCCAAGTTCATTTATCTGATGCGTAACCCTTATACGGTGTTCGAAAGTACGAGGAGTTTTTTCACCAATACCATCAAGCCGCTGGAGTTGCAGCATATCAGTGACGAAGAGATGGAGAGCAACATCCTCATATAATCTTATAACAGTAACAGACGGATTGTCTGATTTACTAAATGGGCAAGCACGTACTATCACAAATTCTGGTGAACCGGGTAGTAGTGCATCCTTCTTTATTCGAGGTCTTAATTCTATAAATATTTCTTCTCAGCCTCTTTTTGTGGTAGATGGGGTTGTTTGGCAAATGCAAGAGGGCGTATCTTCATTAGTGGATAATTATTATAATAATCCTTTGACATTAATTGATCCTTCTGATATTGAAAAAGTTCAAGTTATCAAAAATGGTTCTGCTATTTGGGGAGCAAAAGGTGCAAATGGGGTTATCTTAGTTGATACTGTTTCTTTGAGTGTGTCTGATTGA
>JAJPYK010000229.1:3481-10682 GCA_021205005.1 Paraprevotella sp.
TGCAGCATATCAGTGACGAAGAGATGGAGAGCAACATCCTCACGACCTATACGAAACTCTATCGGGCTTATGAGGAGCTAAAGAAGTTCGTTCCCGCGGGCCATCTTTTTGAAGTAAAGTTTGAAGAGTTTGAGGCGGATGCGTTCGGTACCACACGGCGGGCCTACGAGCAATTAGGCATACCCGGTTTTGATGCTGCCGAGGCCAAGATCCGTGCCTATACCGACAAGAAGAAAGGCTACAAGAAGAATAAGTATGAGTATAAACCCCGTACCGTACAATTGGTCAACGACCATTGGGGATATGCCCTGAAAGACTGGGGATACGACAGGCATGATTGATGGGATGAAATCGTTCGGCGCAGATTGAGAATTTTTTCTGCGCCGAACGATTTTTCAATCGGCGCAGAAAAAAATGAGGATCTGCGCACTAAAAGAAAAGGCCCTCGGAAGCCGCATCACCGCGCTTCCGAGGGCCTTTTCTTTATTGGGCGTCTTTGGTTTCGTTCTCGTCCGTCAAATTCGCTTTTTTCTTATAGCGTTTGTTCAAGCCGTTCACCACGTCCTTGGTAATGTCATACTGGGCATTGGCCGCCAGTATATTGTCACCGGCCTTGCTGATGATGTAGTCGAACTTCTTGGTTTTGTTGTATTCCTTCAGAAATGCCTGGATGGAATCGCGCATTTCGTTGTTGTATTTCAATTGTTCGGCTGCAAAGTCATTTGTCAGACGGTCGTTGAGGGCCTGCAAATCCTGTTGCTGCTTGTTCAATGTCATTTGTGCCTGTTCCACCTGTTCTTTGGTGGTGAACTGATTTGCTTCGTATTTCTTTTGCAGTTCGGCCGCTTTGGCTTGCAAGGCTCTTTCCTTACCGGCAAGTGTAGCCCGTATGTTTTCGCCTTTTTTGTTCATGAGGACCGTATAATCCTTGCAGAAATTATATTGCGCCATCAGAGTGTCTATTTCCACATAGGCTATCTTCAATCCGCCTTCCGGGACTTCTGTGGCTTTGGTATTGGTAGTTTCTTCCGGGGCCGACTTGTTACATCCGGTCATGCCGATTACGGCTGCGAAAGCGATGACGCTTGCGCCGATGATGCTTTTTCTCTTCATTCGTTATTTTGTTTTTATTATGATTCCTTTGCAGAGCGTTCGGAGATTCTGTGCGGGTTCTCCGTACGTTCCAGAGCGTCCATAGTTTGTACGCATGTGATGCCGCGTTTGCGCATGGCCTGACTGCCTCCTATATGGGTATTGGGAAACCGGCCAGTTCTCTTCAACAAGATTTTAATGGCAAGGAATCCCATGCTTATGGCCACAATTATCAGGCTAAACAATAGTGTCTTCAATATTTTTGCGTATATTTGTGCTGCAAAGATAAACTTTAAAAGCGTGGGAAAATACCGTATCTTCGCTTTTAACCAAAATTAGTAGAGTGAACATCTAAAATAGATAGATCATGGAAATGGATTCATTGAAACCCGCAGAGGTTTTTAAGTTTTTTGCAGAAGTCAACAAAATACCGCGTCCGTCTAAAAAAGAGGAGCGCATGATCGCTTATTTGCAACAATTCGCCCATGAGAGAGGATTGGAGTGCAAAGTGGATGAAGTGGGGAATGTCCTGATTCGTAAAGGAGCCACACCGGGGATGGAGCACCGGAAAACCGTGATTTTGCAGAGCCATATGGATATGGTTTGCGAGAAAAACCGTGACGTGGATTTTGATTTCGAGAAAGATGCCATACGCACGGTGGTGGATGGTGAATGGTTACGTGCCGAAGGAACTACCTTGGGGGCCGACGACGGCATCGGTGTGGCTATGGAGCTGGCCTTGTTGGATGCCGATGACATCGCCCACGGGCCTTTGGAATGTGTATTTACCCGCGACGAGGAAACCGGGTTGAGCGGGGCTTTCGGCATGAAGCCGGGGTTCATGACGGGCGACATCCTACTGAATCTCGATTCGGAGGACGAAGGTTTGCTCTTTGTCAGTTGTGCCGGCGGAGCTGCGGCTACGGCCGAATTCGACTTCAAACCAACGGACGTCCCGCAGGATTATTTCTTTTTCGAGGTGAAGGTGAAGGGGTTGACTGGCGGCCATTCGGGTGACGATATTAATAAGAAGAGGGCGAACGCCAATAAGATTCTGGCCAGTTTCCTTTATAACTCTTTGTCGCAATACGACCTTTATCTGTGCGACATTCAGGCTGGCGGTTTGCACAATGCCATTCCGCGTGAGGCTATGGCAGTTTGCGCCGTTCCGATGAAGGACAAGGAAAATATCCGGGTGGATTGGAACTTGTTTACGGCCGATGTGGAAGAGGAGTATCGCGTGACGGAAAAGACGATGGTATTTGAGCTGCAAAGCGAGGCTCCTCAGGCCAAGGCGGTGGAGCGTGAGGTGGCGCGCAAACTCATTTGGGCTTTGCAGGCCGTACATAACGGTGTGTTGTCCATGTCGCAAGACTTCGACCTGGTGGAGACCAGTTCCAATCTGGCCAGTATCCATCTGACGGACGGGCATAAGATCGTCATCAAGACAAGCCAGCGCTGCAGTCTGTTGAGTGCGCGGCATCATGTGAGCAATATGGTGAAGGCGGCTTTCGAATTGGCCGGCGCCCGAGTGGAAGTGGGCGAAGGCTATCCGGGCTGGAAGATGAATCCGTATTCGGAGATCCTGAAGACTGCGGTGAAGACTTACAAGGAACTGTTTGGCAAGGAGCCGAAGGTGTTGGGCATTCACGCCGGATTGGAATGCGGACTTTTCAGTGAGAAATATCCGGGATTGGACATGGTTTCTTTCGGCCCGACGTTGCGGGACGTGCATTCGCCGGATGAACGTCTGCTGATCTCCACGGTTCAAAAAGTGTGGGAACACCTGAAAGCCATTCTGAAAAATATTCCCGTAAAGGCTTGAAATAAACAGGGGCATATCCGCGTTATACTTCACGGATATGCCCTATTTTTTTTAAATTGTCATTCGTCATGCGAAGATTATCCGTCATAATTTCTGTTGCTGTGGCTTTGTGCGGAGCTGTTTGCGGTTTTACGGCTTGTGATGAGTCCGTATCGTTTACGACCAACCGCGCGGCTTTGTTGTCGTTCTCCACGGATACGGTGCAGTTCGATACCGTAATTTCCACGATTGGGTCAAGCACTCGCCAACTCATGGTCTATAACCGCAATGGCGACGGGTTGCGTATCGCTTCCGTCCGTTTGCAGAAAGGGAACGACACGCATTTTCGTGTCAATGTGGACGGTTCCTATCTGGAACCGGAAAGCGGGGCGCGTGCTTATGACTTCGAGGTGCGTAAGGGAGACAGCATTTGTGTGTTTGCCGAGGTCACTATGCCGGAGAACGGACAAGACGCTCCGGTGGCGTTGGACGACACGTTGATTTTTACGTTGGAAAGCGGAGTGGAACAGAGCGTGATGTTGGCCGCCGTGGGACAAGACGCCTATCTATGGCGGGGCAAAGTGATAGATTCGGATACGCTTCTGGAGGCCGGACGGCCTATCGTGATATACGACAGTCTTTCGGTCAAGGAGGGAGTGACGCTTTCCATGAACCCCGGAGTGGAGTTGTATTTTCACGACGGAGCAAACCTGTGGGTGCACGGACGTATCGCAGCCGCAGGTACGATGACGCAGCCCGTGGTGTTTCGCGGTGACCGTACCGACCGAATGTTCGATTATTTACCTTACGATAACACCCCTTCGCACTGGGGAGGCATACGATTGGAAAAGACCAGTGCGGGGAACCTCTTCGATTATGTGGACATTCATAGTGCTTCTTATGGTATCGCGTGCGACAGTTCATCCACCGATACGACGAAGCTGACTTTGACAAACAGTGTGATTCACAACGTGGGAGGAGAAGGATTAGGAATTTATCACTGCCGTGCCTATGTGGGCAATACGCAGGTGAGCAATACCTTGGGGCATTGCGTGGCTGTGGTAGGCGGATGGGCTGAGTTCGTGCAGTGCACATTGGCTCAGTTTTATCCTTGGGATGCTTCGCGCGGCGATGCTCTGTATCTGTCCAATCGTTGGCTGGAAATGGACTATCCGTTGGAGCATGCCTACTTCTTGAATTGTCTGGTGACGGGATATGCCGACGATGTGATTATGGGCAATTTGAAAGATGATCAGAACGATGTGGACTATTATTTCGGGAATTGCGTGCTTCGTACCGTGGAGTCGGAAGACGCGGCACGTTTTGTTAATGTGGTCTATGAGAAAAAAGGAGATCAGGGAACAGGACAAGACCAGTTCAAGCGTTTCGATACGGATAATTATCTCTATGATTTTCGATTGGATTCTCTGTCGGTGGCCCGGGATAAAGGCGCCTTGGAATGGGCCAAACGTTATCCGACGGATCCCTACGGTGTGAGCCGCGTGTCCGATGCCGGGCCGGATGCGGGTTGTTATGAATTCGCTCCCGGAGAATGAGGCGGGTACAATGGTGGGCCGCAGCCGTGGCGTTGGCCTGCGGGAGCATATTTGCCGTACAGGCGCAGGACGCTTTCCGGGTGATGTGTTACAATGTGGAAAACCTTTTCGACAGCCGTCACGACAGTCTGAAAGAAGACCGTGAATTTCTTCCCGAAGGGGAGCGGCGATGGACTCCTTTTCGTTATTGGCGAAAATTGAATGCCGTAACTCAAGTCGTGGCCGCAGCAGGAGAAGAGCGTTTGCCGGACGTGATCGGTCTGTGTGAGGTGGAAAACGACAGCGTATTGTTTGATCTTACCCGAAGCTCCGCCATGCGTACCTTAGGTTATCGTTACGTCATGACGCACTCTCCCGACCTTCGGGGAATAGATGTGGCTCTGCTTTATCAGCCGGGTCGTTTTCGTTTGTTGGCCTCTCGTGAGGTCGGTATTCCTTCCCGGTCAGCCGGATTCCGGCCTACACGTAATATCTTGTATGCAAAGGGAATGGTGATTTCAGGGGATACTTTGCATTTCTTGGTTTTCCATTTGCCCAGTAGATTGGGATCGACACGCGACTCGCGCCGTCATCGTTTGCAGGCCGTCCGCATGTTGCGTCAGGCGGTCGATTCGATCTATGCCGTATGCGCCCGTCCTCGTATCATCGTGATGGGGGACTTCAATGCCTGAATAAAAGATGAGATTTTCCGTACAGGCCTGCCCGTGATTACGAAAGGGATAACTCCGTCAGCATCCGATTCGTCTGTCGTTTTTTATGAACCTCAGTCTGCCGAAAATTCCCGCTCCTCCGATATCGGGGGAACGTATCGGTATCGGGGTATTTGGGAGACTATCGATCATATTCGGGTCAGTCCCGTTCTGATGGACTGCCGGGAATCGTTGCATACGGATGACGGACGTCTCGGGATTTTATCTTTTCCCTTTATCTGTGAACCGGACCGGACGTATGGCGGTGTGCACCCGTTCCGTACCTATCAAGGTGCTCTATATCGGGGCGGTTATAGCGATCACTTGCCCGTGGTGTTGGATTTTGAATGTCGTGTTCCGGAAAATTAAACGGAGCGTTGGGCATTCATTCATGATGATAAGGTTCATGATGTATAATGGTCATGGCCCTGTAAATCTGTTCCGTAAAGATCAGCCGGATCATTTGATGGGAGAATGTCATGCGCGACAAGGAAATCTTTTCGTGGGCTTTTTCGTAGATACGAGGGGAGAAGCCGTAAGGTCCTCCTACAACGAAGACCAGCCTTTTCGGGCCTGCGGCCATCTTCTTCTCCATCCATGCGGCGAATTCCAGTGAGCGGTGCTCTCGGCCATGTTCATCTAACAGGACGATCCGGTCGCCCGGTAAGAACGCTTTAAGCAGCAAATCCGCTTCTTTTTCTTTCTGTTGTTCTTCAGAAAGACTTTTGGTGTTGCGGAGATCCGGAACGACGCTGATCTCGAACGGCAGATAATGCCGGATGCGTTGGACATATTCTTCTATGCCCGCGATGAAATGAGGGTTGTCGGTTTTACCTACTACAAGCAGTTGGATCTTCATGAGGCTTGCAGCAGGTTATTCTTTTTTGTTCAGAATGATCAAGGCGGCGATTACCCCCGGAATCCATCCGACCAGTGTGAGGATGAGGACTATGAGTCTGGAGCCGCATCCCCGGTCAAAAACGGCCAAAGGCGGAAAAATGATGGATAGAATAACTCTGAATACGGACATGCTTTCTTCGGTTTTAATACTTGGAAATAAAGGTGAAAAACTCGCGTGTGCTCCTTAATGATGGTTTCTTGGAACTTACCAGTTGAGCGAACTTAAGTTCATTTGGGCTCGTCGGAAATCTTTCATGAGTCGGACGATGATATCACCGGCAGGACATATTTCGCGGACGGACGAAGCAATCTGCCCGATTTCGAGTTCGCCTTCATTGATGATTCCTTCAAAGATGCCGCGTTTGGCCGCCGCTTGTCCTAAAATGAGCTTCAGTTCTTCGGCTTCAGCTCCTCGTGCTTCGGCTTCAGCCAACCGGTCGTATAAATCATTTTTGACCAGACGGGTGGGGGATAGTTTTTTCAGACTGAGCATGGTACCGCCCTCTTCCAGCGACAAGCATCGTTGTTTGAACGCTTCAGAAGCCGAACTTTCGGTCGAGAGGGCAAAAAGCGTACCGATTTGCACTCCTTCCGCTCCTAACGCCATAACGGCCAGCATGGCTTCTCCGCTACCGATTCCTCCGGCAGCTATCAAGGGCAATGAGGTGGAACGACGGACTTGGGGTATCAGAGTCAGTGTGGTTGTCTCTTCACGGCCGTTATGTCCGCCGGCCTCGAAACCTTCTGCCACGATGGCGTCGACTCCGGCTTCTTCGCATTTTGCGGCGAATTTGCTGCTCGATACGACATGGGCCACTTTCATACCGGCTTGGTGCAGCATGGGGGTGAAGCGTTTCGGGCTTCCGGCCGAAGTTAATACGATCTTCACTTTCTCCTCTATCAGAATCACCATCAGTTGGTCTATTTCAGGATACATTAATGGTACGTTAACTCCCCACGGCCGATTCGTGGCCTTTTTCATTTTATGGATATGTTCCCGTAATGTATCCGGATGCATGGAACCGGCGCCCAGCAATCCGAGTCCTCCGGCACGGCTCACTGCAGAAGCCAGTCTCCAACCGCTGCACCACACCATACCTCCTTGTATGATGGGATAATCTATATCCACAAGTGTGCAACTTCTGTCCATGGGTCAATCA
>JAJPYK010000210.1:0-1536 GCA_021205005.1 Paraprevotella sp.
TTTATATATAGATCGATAAAAAGAGATATGACGGAAGCATCTGTTTTTGAAGGGAAAAAGGCGGTTTATTTCACGTTGGGCTGCAAGTTGAACTTTGCAGAGACCTCTTCAATAGGGCGTTTATTAAAGCAAATGGGAGTCGGCATTGTCCGGCCCGGAGAACATGCCGATATCTGCGTGGTAAACACTTGTTCGGTGACTGAAATGGCCGATCATAAATGCAGGCAGGCCATTCATAAGTTGGTAAAACAACACCCGGGTGCTTTTGTTGTGGTGACAGGTTGCTACGCCCAATTGAAACCGGATCAGGTTGCGGCCATCGATGGAGTGGATCTGGTATTAGGGGCCGAACAGAAAGGAGATATTCTGCGTTATCTTGAGGAAAGATTGCCTTTGTTACCAAAGGAAAGAGTGGCCGCTGATGCGGTTCACGAGATGCAGACAGGGACGGCTAAGGATATACGCACCTTTGTTCCGTCGTGTTCATGCGGAGAACGCACACGTTATTTTCTTAAGGTACAGGACGGTTGCGACTATTACTGCACATATTGTACCATTCCCTATGCTCGTGGGCGTAGCCGGAACGGTACGATCGAATCTCTGGTGAACCAAGCCCGACAGGTTGTCGCGGAAGGCGGTCGGGAGATTGTACTGACCGGAGTGAATATAGGCGATTTCGGAAAAACCACCGGCGAGAGTTTTCTGGACCTGGTGAAAGCCTTGGATCATGTAGACGGAATATCCCGTTATAGAATCTCTTCCATCGAACCGAACTTACTGACGGATGAGATATTGGAATACTGTGCTGCCTCGAGGGCTTTCATGCCTCACTTCCATATACCATTGCAAAGCGGAAGCGATGAGATGCTCAAATTGATGCATCGCCGGTACACTACAGACTTCTTTGCCCGCAAGCTGGCACGGATTAAGAAGATCATGCCGAATGCGTTCATCGGAGTCGATGTGATTGTCTGCATGCGGGGAGAGACTTCAACGCTTTTCGAGGAGACTTATCAATTCCTACGCGCTTTGGATATAAGCCAGTTGCATGTCTTCAGTTATTCGGAACGACCGGGAACAGCCGCACTTCGTATTGATCATGTAGTTTCTCCGGAGGAAAAACATCAGCGCAGCCAACGGCTTTTAGAGTTATCTAATGAAAAATGGGAGCGTTTTTACCATTATTATATAGGTACAGAAGCCGAGGTTCTTTTAGAGAAGTCCAAGACGGCAGGTGTGATGCACGGCTTCACGACCAATTACATTCGGGTGGAGTTACCCGTAGAAGAATGTCTGGACAATCAGATCGTGCGTGTGCGTTTGGGTGATTTCAACCCGGACAGATCAGCATTATGTGCCACCCGTGTATAGTGCAGAAGTAATAAGAATATGGATAAAGTAGCCGTTGTGATTTTAAATTGGAACGGGGAGAAGATGTTGCGACGTTTTCTACCCGGTGTGCTGGCACATACGTGTGGAACCGTTTATGTAGCCGATAATGCGTCGACAGACGATTCCCTGGATCTGCTCACAAAA
>JAJPYK010000210.1:1546-8866 GCA_021205005.1 Paraprevotella sp.
TTTCCTGAAGTGAGACTCATTTTACTTTCCAAAAATTATTGTTTTGCCGAGGGATATAATCAAGCCTTGTCTCAGATTGAGGAGGAATACTTTGTTTTATTGAATTCCGATATTGAAGTAAAAACGGATTGGCTGTCCCCTCTGTTGGACTATTTAGAGGCACATCCGAATGTAGCAGCTTGTCAGCCTAAAATTCTGAGTTGGAGTTCACCTCAGAATTTCGAGTATGCAGGGGCAGCCGGTGGCTATATCGATAAACTGGGTTACCCCTTCTGTCGAGGACGTATTATGAATACGGTGGAAAAGGATGAAGGACAATATAATAAGGTAGCTCCTGTATTTTGGGCCACCGGTGCCGCCCTCATGGTGCGCAGTGCCGTTTACCGAAATGTCGGCGGTTTGGACGGCCGTTTTTTTGCCCATATGGAAGAAATCGACTTTTGCTGGCGTTTACGTAGTCGCGGCTACGGCATTGTGTGCGTACCGGCTTCCACTGTATATCATGTGGGAGGCGGGACACTCCCGAAAGAGAACCCGCGTAAGACTTATTTAAACTTCCGTAATAATCTGTATATGCTTTATAAGAATCTACCGGAAAAGCGATTGAAGTCTGTCATGCGCGTGCGTTACGGATTGGATCTTTTGGCCTCATTACAATTCTAGTTACGGGGAGAAATCGGAGCTTCCCGCGCAGTCCTTCAGTATCATGCTGACTTTAGAAAGCAAAAGGCAGCTTTCTTAGCCTCGCGTTTGGAGAATCTGTCAGAAATGACAGAAGATCCTATTCCCGAACAGGCCAATTTCAGTATATTATGGGCCTATTACATAAAGAACTGCCACAAGTACTCCGATTTGCAGAATAATGGAATACCTTTTTACTTTTTTTAGTAAATGAGCTGGTTGGTACAATATTTGTTTGTACATTTGTGAGTGAAATTAACGAATGATAAACATTGAGATCTTTTTCATCCTTTATAATTGTTCTGACGATAATATTTTCTTCTTGTCGGTGGGATTCGGCTCCTTGGTGGTCGGAGAAAGACAAACCGAACACGGAGAAGATATTTCGTTATGATCGTTTGGTGGATGAATTTGTTTCATTGAATAGTTTCACATCCCTTCAACGGATGAATACGGAATATCCCACTGCCACCCGTTTACTCATTGAAGATGTTTTGTCGATAGGTTCTGTACAAGACAATCGCATAGAACAACGTTTAAGGGAATACTATTTGGATTCTACCATGCAAGTATTGTTAGAGGATGTACATTCCAAATATAAGGACTTAACTCCGGAAGAGACGGAATTATCCTCTGTCTTTCATCAAATCAAAGCTTCCGATCCTGAGTTCAAAATACCTTTCATGTACGCCCAAATTTCAGGATTGAACCAGAGTTTCGTAGTGGGCGACAGTATGTTGGGCATCAGCCTGGACAAGTATTTAGGAGAAGATTACCCCTTGTATCGGAAGTATTATCATGATTATCAAAGGAGAATGATGGACAGAAGCCGGTTAGTGTCGGATGCTTCGTTCTACTATCTTTCTCATGAATATCCCATACCGGAGAGCCGCGTACATACTTTACTGGATTACATCGTCGATTACGGCAAACTGCAATGGGTGATCGCCCGGTGCCGAAACATCTCGCTGGAGCAGGAAGCCGGCTTTGACAACGGACGTGCGGCATGGTATCGAAAGAACGAAGGGCGGGTTTGGAAGTGGATGAACGAACATCAAACTTTATTCTCATCCGATCTTACGATGATTCGTCTTTTCATGGAACCTCGCGGACATACCGTGTATATCAGTCAGGATAGTCCGGATCAAATCGGACAGTGGTTGGGTTTACAAATTATAGATCATTATATGAAATCGCATCCCGATTTGACGATAGGCCAATTGCTGCACAAGGAAGACTATCAGGAAATTTTGCGAGAATCGGGATACAATCCTATTGTAACTGACAAACATGATTGAACCTGCTCTTTACTTGATTCCCGTAACCTTAGGAGACACTCCCCTTTCTCGGGTTTTACCGGATGATAATATGAAAATAATCCGGGAGATTAGATTTTTTATAGTAGAAGACCTGCGTTCGGCACGCCGTTTCCTGAAGAAAGTAGATCGGGACATCCGCATCGAAGATCTGACCTTTTATGAGATGGGCAAACATGCTTCATCCGACAGATTCGCTTCTTATTTGGAACCTCTGACGCAAGGGCATCCCGTGGGAGTGCTTTCGGAAGCAGGATGTCCTGCAGTAGCCGACCCCGGAGCAGAAGTCGTAGCCATTGCCCAACATAAAGGATTAAAGGTCATCCCCTTGGTAGGACCGTCTTCTATGATTCTGGCCGTAATGGCTTCTGGATTCAACGGTCAAAGTTTCGCTTTCAACGGTTACCTTCCTATTGATCCGGCTGAACGCACGAAACGTATTAAAACGCTGGAACAAAGAGCATATACCGAGCATCAGACTCAATTGTTCATCGAGACCCCTTACCGTAATGCCAAGCTGTTTGGAGAGTTGCTTCGTACTTGTCGGCCGCAAACCCGTCTTTGCATTGCCGCCGGCCTTACTTGCGAAGAAAAATATGTCCGGACCCATACGGTACAGGAGTGGAAGAAATTATCCTTGCCCGATATAGCCAAAATTCCGGCTATATTTCTGATTTACGGCTAAAGTTCACTGTGTATTTTCAAAAACGAGGCAGGTTCCCGTGGTGGAGCCTGCCTCGTTTGTACTATGTCTGAAGAAGTTATTTCAGATTTTCAATAAAGAAATTCGTGATGCTCGTAAAGAGATGATTGCGCGTGTTTCCACCCGAAATGCCATGATTACGGTTGTTATAAGGAAGCATCATGAAAGGTTTGCCAGCCTGTACCAATGCCTCGGCATATTCCATTGAATTGCTGAAATGCACATTATCATCTGCCGTTCCGTGACAAATCAACAGTTTTCCGTGCAACTGTCCCGCTTGGCTGATCGGACAACGGTCATATCCCGAAGCATTTTCCTGCGGAGTACGCATGAAACGTTCCGTATATATCGCGTCATAGTAACGCCAGCTGGTAGGAGGAGCGACAGCTACACCCGCGGCAAATACCGGACGCCCTTCGCTCATGCTCATCAAAGTGTTGAAACCGCCGTAGCTCCATCCCCAAATGCCTATGCGAGAACTGTCCACATAAGATTGTTTACCTAAATACAAAGCTGCTTCCACTTGATCCTTGGCTTCCAAAAGACCTAAGTTCAGATAAGTGCACTTCTCGAATGCGGTGCCCCGTCCGCCGGTGCCCCGTCCATCCACACAAACGCAAATGAAACCTTGCTGGGCCAGGTATTGCTCATAGAGAGTACAGCCCATGCTGCCGGCCCACCAAGAATCGAGAACCTGTTGAGAACCGGGACCACTATACTGGAACATGATTACAGGATATTTCTTATTCGGATCGAATTGAGCCGGCTTCACCATATAGCCGTTCAAAGTAATCCCTTCACTCGTCGTGAATTGGAAAAACTCGCGCGGGCCAAAAGTCTGGGCCGATAACTTGTCCTTCAATGCCTTGTTGTCTTCGATGACCTTCAGCGTCTTACCATTGTTGTTGCACAATGAAGTCACATAAGGAGTATTGATATTGGAATAGATATTCATGTAATACTTCATATTTTTGCTGAATATGGCACTGTTGTCTCCTTCCTGCTGCGAGAGCTTTTCGGTCTTGCCTTTACTGTCCGTTCGGTAAATGGCCGAATGCAGTGGATCGTCGGCGTCATTGGCCGAGAAGTAGAAATCTCCGCTGGCAATATCATAGCCATAAAACGATCCGACAATGAGCTTACCGGCCGTCACCTTCTTGATCAGGCTTCCGTTGAAGTCATAAAGATACAGCCTGTTATATCCGTCGCGTTCGCTCATCAGTACGAAACGGTTGGGATAGAACTCCATATTCTGGAAAACGTTCTCATTGATATATTTATCCACATTGTCCCTCAGAATCTTCTTGACTTCTGTGGAGCGGGGATTGGCCATATAGACATCCAAAGCATCCTGATGGCGGTTCAATGCGAATACGGCCAGTTTGGACGGGTCGTCCGTGAAACGGATGCGCGGAATATAACTGCCCTCCTCAAACGGGAGTTTTACCGTACGGATAACGCTGGCTTTGATGTCGAATGTCTGCACACTGACGGTAGAGGTCGTCGTTCCGGCCAAAGGATATTTGTATTCATAAAGACCGGGATACTCCGCATATTCTTCTTTAGCCGGATTGCTGCCTTTATACCAGGGAAAAGAGAACGTAGCGACTTTACTCTCATCATACCGGATCCAGGCTATCATCGTATTGTCGGCATTGAAATCGAAAGAATTGTCCGTACTGAATTCTTCTTCATTGACCCAATCGGGAATACCGTTGATGATTTCATTGCGTTTGCCGTCCTTGGTAATCTGGCTTTCACTGTTGTTAAACAGCAGTTTCACGAGAAAAAGATTGTTGTCGCGGACGAATCCTACCAGATTGCCGTCAGGAGAGAATTTGGGAGACTGTTGCGGTCCGTTGTCCGACAATGGGGTCAGTGTTCGGTTGGCAATATCGTATAGATAGTAAACGGCAGTGAACGAATGCCGATAGATCGGTCGGGTCTCCTTCTGGATCAGCATTTTCTTTTCATCGGGCGACATAATATAACCGTCGATGCTTTCCAACTTGACGTTGCGTGCCGTTGCCACATCGAAAAGCACATCCTTCTGACTTCCGTCCTTGAAAGAATACGTGAGGATTTGCTTGCAGTCGTCGCTAAGTCTTGAGTAAGTCTCCCCATCTTTCAACGGGTTCACTCCATAAATGCGTTTGGCTGTATAAACGCCTGAACAAAGGTCCTGCAGCGAAAGATCCGCGGCACTCGAATGTGCAGAGAAAACAGCCAAGAAACATCCGATTAAAAAGGTTGAAATCTTTTTCATTTTCTATTTAATTTGTGATGGATAATGCTTAATTGACAGTCTATATGACCGCAAAGATAAGTTTTTTTTCTATCTTTGCGCGAGGTTCGCGACTTAAAAAGTATGACTTCTCCTTATTTATATACGGATTACGGAACCTTTTTGCGCGAGCACTTTCCTTTCAAGGTGCAAAAGATTTCCCTGAATGCCGGCTTCACTTGTCCCAACCGGAACGGATACAAAGGAAGAGGAGGATGTACATATTGTAACAATCAGACCTTCAATTCCGCCTATTGCCGCACGGAAAGAAGCATCACGGAACAACTGGAGGAAGGGAAAAGTTTCTTCGGACGGAAGTATCCGGAAATGAAATATCTCGCCTATTTCCAGGCCTATACCAACACCTACGGAGAAATGGAAGATTTGATCGGAAAATATGAAGAAGCTTTGGCAGTGACGGATGTGGTCGGGCTGGTCATCGGCACTCGTCCCGATTGCATGCCCCCCGAGCTGCTGAATTACCTGTATGAACTGAATCGGCGTACATTTCTGATTGTGGAATACGGAATAGAAAGCGCAAATGACGACACCCTCCGCCTCATCAATCGCGGTCATACCTTTGCCGAGAGCGCAGATGCCGTGCAGCGTACGGCCGCAAGAGGCATCCTGACCGGCGCACACATGATTCTCGGATTGCCGGGAGAAGATCGAGACGAATTGATGGGCCAGGCCCGCCGGATCGGCCGTCTGCCGCTGACTTTTTTAAAACTGCATCAGTTACAACTGATTCGAGGCACTCGCATGGCATCCGAATATACCCGCCATCCCGAACGTTTCCATCTGTATCGGGCGGATGAATACATCAATCTGGTCATAGACTATATCGAACGGCTACCTTCCCGATTCGTGTTGGAACGCTTTGTTTCCCAGTCTCCTAAAGAACTGCTGATTGCCCCCGACTGGGGACTGAAGAATTATGAGTTCACGGAACGGGTGAAACGCCGCATGTCCGAACGCGGAGCTTTTCAAGGACGATTGTCGGAAATGTAAATTCCGAACAGACAGACGGATTGCACGCACAAGCCTCGTCGTTTTCATATAAATTGTTTGAAGTTATTTACTTTATTTTAAGCGGTATTCCGGAGATTTTCCGTATTTTTGTGCCGACTGAAAAAGAAAAACCAATCAATTAATATGAATCTACATGGAACACTTTAAAATTAGATTTTGGAGTTTATGGATGTTACAGCTGTGCGTCGGAGGCTGTTTGCCGGCGGCCGGGCAAGGAAAAACGGAATCGGCCGACGTCTTGCAGCTGATAGAGAAAGTCAATGATTACTGGCAGGCACATCACTCTCCGAAAACCCGCGCCTTTTGGGACCAGGCTGCCTATTATACCGGCAATGCGGAAGCTTATCGACTGACCGGGAAATCCGCTTATTATGAATATGCTTACGACTGGTGCGAATACAACCGTTGGCGCGGTGCGAACAGCGACAACAAAGCGGAATGGAAATACAAGACCTATGGCGAAGGGCAGGACTACGTGCTTTTCGGCGATTGGCAGATTTGTTTTCAGACGTATATCGACATGTATAATCTTAATCCCGCCGATTATAAAGTGGCACGGGCCAAAGAGGTGATGACTTATGTCTGCGCTTTGACTGAAAACAAGTTTTGGTGGTGGGCAGACGCCTTGTACATGGCGATGCCGTTGATGACCAAGATGTATAAACTCACGGGAGACCGGACATTTTTAGACCGGATGTATGAGAACTTTCTGTGGAGCGACAGTCTGATGTACGATCCGGACGCACATTTATACTATCGCGATGCCAAGTATATCTATCCCAAGGTGAAGACGGCAGACGGAGGAAAAAGTTTTTGGGCGCGCGGCGACGGATGGGTGCTGGCCGGTTTGGCCAAGGTTCTGGCCGATATGCCGAAAGATTATGCCCATCACGACTTCTTTGTCCGTCGTTTCCGGGAATTGGCCCAGGGCGTGGCGAACTGTCAGCGTCCGGAGGGATACTGGAGCCGCAGCATGTTGTGCGAGGAAGACGCACCCGGTCCGGAGACGAGCGGAACGGCCTTTTTCGCTTACGGACTGATGTGGGGTGTGAATCACGGACTTTTAAGTGCGGCCGATTACGGGACTGTAATCGAAAAAGCCTGGATTTATCTGGCTCACACGGCATTGCAGACCGACGGGAGCATCGGTTATGTACAACCTATCGGAGAGAAGCCCGATCCGACCCGTAAGGTCGATGCCGGTTCGCAAGCGCCTTTCGGGACGGGAGCATGGCTGTTGGCGGCCTGCGAACGGGTTCGTTATCTGGACAAGAGCACAGGCGATAAAAACACTCCCGCCGAAG
>JAJPYK010000210.1:8876-10661 GCA_021205005.1 Paraprevotella sp.
CGGCGGCGGACGTCAAGTGGTGATATGGGACGGAGACCATACGGAAGTACCCTATCAACTGACTTACGACGGCAAATTGCTGGTACAGGCTTTCGTACGTCCGCAATCGTCCGTTCAGTTGAAAATCGTCAAAGGGACGCCTGCCGATTACCGTTCTGCCGCCTGGGGACGTGTGTATGCTTCGCGCGAGGACGATTTGGCCTGGGAAAACGACAGAAACGGCTGGAGGGCTTATGGACCGGCCATACAGAAGAGCGGCCAGCACATATACGGCTATGATATCTTCAATAAGAACGTGCCGACGCCCATGCTGGAAACTTTCTACCATAATGAGTTAACGTCTTACGGTCTGCAGGACCAACTGCGCAAAGCCGGCAGAGGCCAGGAATGCGACTCTCTGCATCGGACGATGACTTATCACCGCGATCACGGATACGTCATGGACGCCTACACCGTAGGACCTACGTTGGGAGCCGGCGTGAACGCTCTGATGGAAGGCGATGATCTGATCTATCCCTTATGTTACCAGACGGCGGAAGTGTGGGATATGGGTCCCTTGCGTTTTACCGCCCGCTTGACTTTCGGTGCCACCCGTGTCGGACAGGACGAGAATGTAGTTGAAAGCCGGATCATCACTTTGGACAAGGGCAGTTATTTGAATAAATGCGAAGTCACCTACACCAACCTGAAACAACCCCATGACGTGGCAGCCGGCATTGTCGTGCATAAAAGCGCGCCGAAAGACTACGTGATGAACAAGAAAGCCGGTTACGTGCTTTACGCCGATGCCATGGACCATCCGGAGGTGATGAACGGGCTGATTTATATTGCCTGTCTGTTCCCCGAACATTTGAAGTCGGTCAAATATATGCCGAAAGATAAAGAGGAAGCAGACGCCGTAGGCCACGTGGTGGGCATTTGCAGTTATGAACCCAACGACACGCTGACATATTATTTCGGGTCTGCCTGGAGCAAATATGACGTGCCTACGCTTGGGGTTTGGGAAGAAGATATAGCCCGGTATGCCCGTCAATTACAGACCCCGCTGACGGTCACGGTGCACTGAGTCCGTGCATATCGTCATTCCGAAAAAAACGATACACCTCTCCTCCGGATTGTCAGGATGAGAGCATGATGACGTAAATTCCGCGAGAATCCATTCTTTGCATCCGTCCTTTCAGAAGGGAACAAAGAAAAGATTCTCGCGGTTCTTTATTTTTTCAGAAAGTAAGCATCATGGCCTTAAGGGTTTCTTTTGCAACGACGGAACCGATACTTCCAGCGCAGGACGCCCCTCCCCTCTTTCTCATTAACCGGTTTCTTCTTTCTTTTTGTCAGTTGACTTACATCGGCCGATACGTTCATTCCGGATTCCCAAAGAGGCATTTTAGACCTTTTTCCTTTGTATTCTTTTCTTTCGACGAGAATCTCAGCCTGTTTTCTTTTCGTTCTGCGGAGATTGATTATTCATTCTCAGCCGATCGAAATCCTTTTTTGTAAGGCGACGGAGGCGACTTATGTGCATGTCATGCGGAGAACAGGCCCAAGCATCGGCGTCCTCATCGGCCGGACCGTAGTCTGTTTCGTAAGGAATAAATTCTATTCGACATTGAAAAATCCGGCCATTTACAAAGTAGGTTCCAATCTTTTGGCGTAAAAGCGATAGGAGAATACATTCACACGCGGAGAAAAAAGGAACATCGCGACGGCATTATTCATTTGACCGTGACCGGTTATGTCGTTCAATCACTTTACATAAGGAATCCGGCCACGGCAAACACATAC
>JAJPYK010000141.1:0-6374 GCA_021205005.1 Paraprevotella sp.
GAATACAACCTCGCAAATATACTAATTATTCAAAAAAGAAAGGCCTTATTATGAATTTATTTATTGTATTCTATATTTCTTCGCTATTTTTGCGACTATTGGCACAACGTTTGAAGTGACTAAATATAAAACTATTAATTGAAAACTTATGTATTGTATTCTATTTATCGGCATTGCCGTAGTCAGTTGGTTAGTACAGTCTAATTTAAAGAACAAATTTGAAAAGTATTCCAAAATACCGATCGACGGTGGGCTCACAGGACGTGATATCGCGCTGAAAATGCTGCATGACAACGGTATAGACGACGTGCAGGTAATCAGCACACCAGGGGCGTTGACCGACCATTACAATCCGGCCAACAAGACCGTAAATCTGAGCGAAGGCGTATACGACTCTTGCAGCGTGGCCGCCGCGGCCGTAGCGGCCCACGAGTGCGGCCATGCCGTGCAACACGCCCATGCTTATGCCCCGTTAAAGATGCGCAGCAGTCTGGTCCCGGTCATATCGTTTGCCTCCAACTGGATGATGTGGATCTTGCTCGTCGGCATGTTCACTTTGCGTGCCTTTCCGCAAATCATGTTGATCGGCATCATCTTATTTGCCGCCACGACCTTGTTCAGCTTCATCACGCTGCCCGTGGAAATCGACGCCAGCCGCAGGGCCGTCAAATGGCTCGACGCGTCCGGTGTGACCAACCGTGACAACCATGGCGCAGCCGTTTCGGCCTTGCGTTCCGCCGCCTACACTTATGTCGTAGCCGCCTTGGGTTCGTTGGCCACCTTGTTATATTATATCATGATTTTCACCGGACGTCGCAACTAAAAAGACGAGAATATGTTCTGGGCCATAGTTTTACTTTTAGTCGGCATCGCACTGGTCTTGTTCGGTGCCGACTAACTTACAGACGGAGCAACGGGTCTGGCCCGCCGGTTGAACGTGACGGAAATGGTCATCGGTCTGACGGTGGTGGCTTTCGGTACGTCCTTACCGGAATTCGTCACCAGTTTCACGGCCGCGCTCAAGGGTAGTCACGACATGGCATTGGGTAATATCGTAGGAAGCAACATTTTCAATGTGTTAGTCATAGTGGGCTGCTCGGCCTTAGTACGTCCGATCCTCATCAGCAAGTCTACGGTGCGCAAGGACATTCCTTTTGCCTTGTTGGCCACGTTGGCACTGATCGTCGTTTCGTTGGATACACTATGGGATGACGGCCAGTTACCGGATACGATCTCGCGTACAGACGGCATGTTACTGCTCGGTTATTTCTGCATCTTCATGTGCTACACTTTTTCCCTTGCACGAAACCGGTGCGCCATGCCGGAACCGGACCAAACGGAAGAAAACGTCTCCGTTCCCTCTCCGATGCCTTACACACGGATTCTTTTATACGTGGTCATCGGATTATTGGGTCTGATCTTCGGCGGCAACCTGTTTGTAGATTCAGCCACGAAGATTGCACAAAGATTAGGCGTAAGCGAAACAATTATCGGACTGACGTTGGTAGCCGCCGGCACGTCCCTGCCCGAATTGGCCACCTCCGTCGTAGCCGCTCGCAAGGGTTGTTCCTCCATTGCCATCGGCAATGTGATAGGAAGCAACATTTTTAATATCTTTTTCGTGATGGGCGTCTGTGCTTCCGTATCGCCGATACGTGCCGGCGACATTTCCTATTTCGATTTGGGTTGGATGTGCGTCAGCGTGCTGATGCTCTGGTTTTTCTCCTATACCCGTCGCACGATCGAACGTTGGGAAGGAGGCATCATGGTATGCGTCTATCTGGTGTATCTGTCCTACCTGATTCATCAAGCCTAAAACAAAGGAAGCGAAGAGGATGAGATTTTATTTGCGAAAAAGTCTTTCGATTGTTTGCGAGTTTGAATAAAAGGTACTACCTTTGCATCGCAATTAAGGAAAACGCCTGCCGAAAGGCTGGAAATTCCAAGGAAGCAAGGAAGTTTGGGTGAGTGGCTGAAACCACCAGTTTGCTAAACTGACGTGCGGGTTACCGTACCGGGGGTTCGAATCCCCCAGCTTCCGCTCCACGGCGTCTTCGTCTAGCGGCTAGGACACATGCCTCTCACGCATGTAACACGGGTTCGATTCCCGTAGACGCTACGAAAAGAAAAATCCGGAGGGTGTGTCATAATTCAAATTTCGAGATTGACAACTTATAATCTGTAAGTATCCTCCGTTGAACTAAGCAAAAACAACCTTATAAAGCTCTCCACGAAGCTCTATATGGTTGTTTTTATTGAATGAAGTTTCTGATTATTACTTTTTCAAAGTGCTTTTTGAATTATGACACACCCTCTTTTTTGTGATTCCCATGACAGTTCATCGATAAAACTTACGGTCTATTTTCCCGTTATACGTTCTTTGTATATGGTCGACGGCTTCATATAACAAAGGAACTTTAAAAGTCTCCAGTTGCGAACGGAGATATTGCGCTATGCTCCTTTTATCCAAATGCTGTCCTTCCTCCAATACTACCAACAGCTTCAACAGGTTTCCCATGATCGGATGCGCAACAGAGACACATACACAATCTGCGATCTCAGGCAAAGCCATAGCCGCATTCTCGATTTCAACCGGAGATATTTTAAACCCGCCCACATTGATGACGTCATCAGATCGACCGATGAGATGCAATCTCCCCTGAGCGTCTATCATCCCGTTGTCGTGGGTAAAAAGAATATGGTCGCGAAGGACAGATGATGTCAGATTGGGATCTCCCACATAACCGGTCATCAACGTCTTTCCCTGACAGGCCACCGTACCTTGTTCGGTTATGAACAGAGAAGAATGTTTCATGGGCTTGCCTAAACAACCGGCCATACATTCGGAAACGTTGAAATCGTACGTACATATAATGCCGGTTTCCGTAGACGCATAAGTATTATAAAGACGGGTATTCGGTAACAATCGGCACAAATGCTCCATGTCCGATTGCGCGATGGGAGCGGCCCCTGTTTCTATAAAATCCAATTTATCGGCATATTCTTGCAACCTCCGTTCGCTCCACATAAGCAACAGGTGTATGCTCGAAGGAACGAGAAATGTGGCACACTTGGATTCGGAACGGTCCAATGCGGCAAAAAAGGCATCGGTATCTTTCATTCCGTCCAAAATGGCCAGTGTCCCTCCGGTCAGTATCACCGGATAGACTTTAGACAGGCTGCCGATATGATTCAACGGACCGTTAATGATAAAGGTCAGTTCATGTGAATACCGTTGGGCTTCTATCAGGTTTTCCGCATCGGCGATAATCGCCTCATGACTGATCATTACGCCTTTCCCCTTTCCCGTGGTTCCCGTGGTGAACAGCACATCCGCCGTTCCCGAAGGAAGATTCGAAGATTCCACCAACCGTTCTATCTCCCGATAACGTTCCTCCGGCAACGTGTTCTCCAACGGCACAGCCACGCCACGCGCGCAGTGGACGGCAAAATAAGTGACGAGGAATTCCACACTTTGCGAAGCACGAAACACGTAAGGCGTGGCCTCTCCCACTCCCTGACGTCGGAGTCCTTCCGCACGGCGCTCCACCCGCTGCCAGAGTTGGGCATAAGTAATCTCCTCTCCATGACAGACAACGGCTGCTTTGCCGGCATATAAGGCCGCATTGTCGCAAAGATAATCTTCAAGCGTCCTCATACAGTTGACTTTTCCGCCAATTTCTTTTCCACAAGGGGCACAATATTATCCAGATTCTTCAAATTCTTGGGTGTCGCATCGCTGTGTTCAAGCCGAATGCCGTACTTTTCGGACAAAACCATCAAAATGATGGTCACCCCCAATGAATCCAGTTCCGCAAAAATAAACGGAGAGTCGAAATCTACCAAAGGCAGTGCGTCCTCCAACAATCGTTTGATTTCTTCTTTCATATAGACAGTATATTATAATGATTTGGAAAGGACCCCCGTGGAGTGGTTAACTTTCCTTGTTATAAACTCAATTTATCTATTGGTATAATAGGCTTTAAGTAGAATCGGGAGAACAAATCAACTCACTGTACCTATTAAATACGCCGTCATCGGTCCGCGAAATCCAGCGGATGCGTATATATGCCGACAAGCAATTCCGAAAGATCGTCAACATTGCATTCTTCCTCATATTGCTTCAATTCTCCCAACCGATTCAAGAACGCGGCTTTCTGTTCCTCCGTATATTTCTCTGCGTACAGGTCTTGACCATAATTTAAATCATGCGCAATATAATTATTCGACATGAAACGATAGGCCCGGTGAATGCGTCGGTCGATCAATGCGGCCACAGCTCTATTAAAGTCACTTAATGTATAAGCATCATATACCGCAAAATCGTCATATTTCAACGGTTCGCAGAACTCCAGATGCACTTTTCCCTTAGGCTGAAGCATGCCGGTGAGGATACTGTTGATATCTTCCCCGGGTTTCTTCAGATAATACCCCATCTGCTGCTTCTCATACAATTCCAGGACCTTCAGTATGTCACAAGGTTCCCATTCGTAACTGATGGCTACCGGAACGATATGAAGTTCATCCATAGCATTCACTTTGTCTCCCTTACGGCTCATGCCCAGCATTTTGATAAGCCCCTGATCAGTGAGATCAAATCCATCTTTTGTCCGGCCGTTGCGTTGGGCAATCCAGACCGACCGATGCAGCTCACAAATCACCTGACGGATGTATTCACTCAGTTGCTGGGAAGACCGATAGAACTCTCTGGCATTGTTTCCGGGGCGTTCTACCTTAAACATCTTATTCGACTTCCCGATATCGACAATCAATTGATTCTGCATCAGATTGGAACCGAAAGTGATTTCACTGGTTTCATGCCCGTTGCAGAACAAAGTGTATTGCATCAGACTGGAATCTAAAACAATATCGCGATGGTTTCCAATAAACAGATACTTCATGTCAGGCGATAACTGATCAATGCCTCCATACGTAAACTCCGTCATGGTCTGTCCGATGATCTGCCGATTCATCGGTGCCATGATTCGAGCCTGGAATTCTGTAATCGAACGTATGGAAAGAAGCTCTTCTTTCACCGCCGCGATGTCTGCATCGGGGAATACATACGAAGCCAACATCGGAAACAGGGAGTTATCGGCAATTCTTTGCATGGCCGCAGGAATTTCATCGTCACGATAAGGACGTATGCTGTCAAAGATCTCTTTATCTATCATTTTCTTCATTTATTTTTCGGATTATATTGCCCCTTCCCACAATACCTTCCGCTGTTTCGATCGCGGTAAGAGGCACGCCGCAAATACCGTGCAGACTGATGTTCTGCCCCGTAAGCAAGAGGTTACGCACTTTTGTGGCAATGGAGATTTGCGAAAGCATCATGTTTTTGCAGTCACGGACATACCCATACAATGCCCCCTCCTTAGTACCGTAATAATCGCGGATAGTTAGAGGCGAAGATGCAAAACAGAAATCAATGTCTGCACCGATGCCGGGATGCAGCCTTTCAAGTTTGTCGAGAACACGCCGAAGCATACGATCTTTCCAGGTCTTATACTCAGACGTACGATGCCCGAGAGTCGTACCGGCCCATTGGGCCACGGCACTGAAAGGCATCGGGCAGTTTACGGTCATACGTTCCGCGTTTTCACCTTGATGGTCTGCCGGAGGCGTAAGATACATGAATTCGCGGGGAAACGATTCCTCTCCATATTCGTATAACCGCCAAATATCCCCGTGACGCTCTTGATAGTAACGAGGATGATTGACATAAGGCTGACGAGCCCCTTCTTTAAATTTGATATATACCGAAAACGACGAGTACGAATTCGGGATCTCTTGCAACCGGTTGCGATAAGACCGTAAAAAAACATTTTCAGGCAACAGTTCCAATAGCGTACAAGGATGGAGATCCGAAATATACCAATCCCCTTCGTATACCTTTCCGCTCTGCGTATCCACACGACGAACGAGACGGTCTTCAACGGAGATTCTCGTCACGGGATCCCCCGAACAAATCCGCCCACCCGCCGATGTAATAACATCGGCCAAGGCGTCGGCCATCTGCTGACTGCCATCCACAAACATGCTTGACCCGTTAATATACAATACATTGATGAGCGCATGAATAAAGGCTGGGGTATGTCCGGCCACACCGGCGTACAACGGATTCATATAAGCCAGCAATTCGGCAAGTACGGGATGACTAACGTATCTCGCAATGAACTCATCTGCCGGCATCAGAAACTCCTCTTTATGCGGACTTAACATATTACCCTCATCCGGACGCAGATAAAAAAGGTTCACTACTTCGCTCATCGCCCACAAAGCATCCATATATGGATGCAACCCCTCCGCTTGATCAGGAAACAAATGCGCAAGATAAGCCTCAAAACGTTCCCGCCCCCGCGGCAACATAT
>JAJPYK010000141.1:6384-10043 GCA_021205005.1 Paraprevotella sp.
CCGAATTGAATGGAATCTATACAATCAACATCTGTATGACGGATTTTCAGTTTGTCGAGTATACCCAAATACCGGCAAATCTTATAGACATTATGACCTGGCATAAAACCACCCAATATGTGCATTCCGGTTTCGAATATCGTACCATGACGATAAAAACATTGCAACCCTCCTCCTATGGTAAGGTTCTTTTCCAACACGGTCACAAGGTATCCTTCTTTAGCAAGAAATGCACCGGTCACCAATCCGCCGAGTCCACCGCCCATCACGATAATATCTTTTCCCATACTTATTTCCATATATGAAAGCATCCGTCAATGACACTGTCTGTGGCCATCGACTATGAATCAGCTTCCAAAATCTGTTCATACAAATACTGCGGGGTCAACAACTCTCCACAAGTCACGATAGACCCCACCAACACACCCAACATACCATGCGAATTGACATTCTGTCCGGCCATAAAGACATTGGGAATGCGAGTCTTGTAAGGCACTCTCCCGGCAATTCCCAAAGACACATCTTTCGCCACTCCATACATAGCTCCGTCTTCCGTACCCGTATAATCGCGATAGGTCAGCGGAGACGATGTATAAAAATGAGCTATTCGATTTTTCAATCCGGGGAACTGCACCTCAACCGACTCTATGAGCCGTAGGGCCTTTTCCCGGACAAAATCCTGATAATCGGTTCCCCTATGCCCTACCGTCGTCTGTTTCCATGGTTCCAGTTCGTCCATCCTCATATACGATAAAATGAGTCCGGAACACGCATACATTTGCAGAGGGCTGTTGCAAAAGTGCATATATAAATATCCTTTCGGCCATGACGCCTCATCATAATGTTCGCATCCCCACGGTGTAAGGGAGTTATAACCGAAGAAATTAGAATTCATGTACGGAACCGTATTTTCTTTAAAATGAAGATATACGGAGAAGACTCCCACGGTTTGCGGAATATGGTTGATCCGTTCACGAAAAACAGGACGAATCAAAGAGGTATCATGAAGCATTTCCATGGTACGTTTCGGATGAACCGAAGAAATGATATAGTAACCTCCCCAAAAATCGTTCCCGTTCACCTCAACCCCCATAGCGCGGGTATGATCACACAATATGCGTGTCACCTTACTTCGTGTATATACATGGCCCTCATACCGCCTGATAACCTCCGTAAGCGCTTTCGCTACGGAGTCGCTTCCGCCAATAAAACGAAAGGCACTCCGATTATAAAAGTCCATGATAAAGGCGTGGACTGAAAAAGGCGTCTTATCATATTCGGCAGCATATAATGATAAATCGCCGACCAATACTTTTCGCAATAAATCATCCGTAATCACACTTTCCAGCACGTCATTGATGGAACGCAACTGATATTCGGCATTTACTGTATTGTCTGTTTCTCCGTATTTCAGCGTATGCAGAGAAGATGCAGCGGCGATACGTTCTATAAGATCGAAATATCGATTAAGATGATCTGTTTGTTTCGGAAAATAGTCCGCCATTTGTCCGATGAAAGCCTCCCTCCCATTGGCGAAATTAAATCTTTGACCGGCAAGCGAAATCACGTTGTAACACATCGTATCCAAACGTGACAGAGACAATTGGTCGTCTATCTCGAGATAGCGAAACAACTTATGCAGGATTTGCCCCTTATCTGCGCTGCCGATAAAGTGCATTCCCGTTTCAAACTTCACGCCGTGACGAGAAAAGCATTGCAAGCATCCTCCGATTTGATAACCCTGATCCAAAACGGTCACTTCATAACCGTTCTTGGCCAACATCACACCGGAAGACAGTCCGCCTAATCCGCCTCCTATCACAATCACTTTCTTCTTTATTCCACATCCACTTTGTATTTGTTCCTGTAAGCCTCATACGGTTCCCTGTATTCAGGCGTTTCCAATCGCTGACGCATGGAGGCGTAATGCTCCACGTACCACAGGCGCATCATATGCGTCACGTCACGGTCGCTCATTCGTTCAATCACGTCAAAGCTTACCCTGCGACCGACTTCCAATGTCACGCTTCCGCGTCTAAGCATAAAATCATGCTTGGGAAGCACATCGTATAACCCGTGTATGCACAGCGGCAAAAGATCGAGACCCAATGCTTTTGCCAATGTAAAAGCCCCTTTGTGGAAACGTCCGATTTCACCCGTAGATGTCCGTGTACCTTCAGGAAATACCACAATACTATATCCTCTTTGCACGAGATATTGAAGATGAGGAAAGTTTTGATCATATCCATTCGATACCGGATAAAAATCCGCCGTATGTATCACCAAGCCATAATATGGGTTGTTCCAGACCCAGTCATTGGTCAGTACTATAATCTTAGGAGACAATTGCATAATTGCCATCAGATCCAAATGAGACTGATGATTGCAGATAATCACCGCCGGCTTGCCGAACGTTTCTTTCACATCGTTGACTTCCCTGAATTTCACACCCGGTACATGTCGGATAATAAAATACGATATGCATTGCAATAGACGATGATAAAAATGCTCTCCGTTCCAGAACCGCTGCAAGGGCTTATATAATAAATAGGTATAAGGTACTAAAAGGAAAAACATCCCGCAAATAAAAAACGTAATGGAGAATCCGGAGTATACCAAACGAGAAAGCGTCACAGGAAACTCCCTTCGTCTTCCATTTTTCTCCGTAAGCCAACGGAAGACTATCGGAGGCAGATAATATGCCATGGCCACAACGGTCAACATACCGATGATGGCCACTTCTGCCAACGAGCGCATAGCTGGATGCTTGCTTAAGATCAGCGTACCTATGCCGATAAACATAATCACGGCCGAAAGACCGACACTGTTTTTATACGTCTCCAGTCGCTTCTTCCCCGTGGTGTATTCAGACATCAACCCTTCGGTAATAAAGATTGTATAGTCATCTCCCTGCCCGAATATAAAGGTAGCGAGAATGACATTTACGATATTGAACTGCATTCCTAAAATATCCATAATACCCAATATCCAAATCCAGCTTACCGCCAAAGGGAGAAATGACATTAAACTCAACTCTATGCTTCTAAAGGATAGCCAAAGGAATACAAACACGACCAAACCGCACACAAAACCTATATAATTGAATGAGTCCGAAAGAATTTTAGCCAAATGATCGCTCACGTCAGACTGAGAGAAGACAAAACAGTCAGAAGGTATTGCCGTACTTATGGCCTTTTTCATCTCTTCGCCTCGTTTTTTATCGACTTGGATAAAGTTCACTACTTTGTATCCGCTATCACCAGACATAATGAAGTAATGTCCGATCAAAGCATTAACCGGATTTTGAGCCGAAGATAACATCTTTTCCGCCTCAGAAGGGTCTTTCATCAAGTTCCTGAAAGGCACAAAGGCCTCTGTTGAAAAACCGGCTTCCATCGCACTTTTTTCAAAAGTTTTCTCCAAATCCTGATGTAGACTCCAAAAATGCGTCCATCGGGCCATGCTTTTCATACGGAGACTGTCTGAGGGAATCAACCCGGCAATACTGGTCATCTTTCTGATTCCATTCATACCGGAAAGTCGACTGATCATGGTTTCATTACGATATAAAGCCTCATTACGTGACCTACCCTCTGCCACAGCATACAAGAGAAGAACACTGTCTCCCTGAGCCCACATATTAGATGAAAGAAATTTCA
>JAJPYK010000141.1:10053-10659 GCA_021205005.1 Paraprevotella sp.
GACACACTCAAAGAAACAGTATCCTTCTTATTTTTATTTGTCCTTTCTTTTGCATTTCGTCAGGGCGGCTTCTTTTTTCCTTTTGCCGATGTGCGCTCATTGTGTCTTTTTTCTCCGCAGAATGACAAATCAATCTCCGCAGAACGACATCGCATTCTGCGGAGATTGATGGCGATGGATCAGCCTGTTTTTCTCGAAGACTTATATCTGACTGATATTCATTGCTTTATTCCCTTCCTGTGCTCTAATCGTCCCTTCCTTATTTCAACGGTTACAGACGGTGGGCCTGATGTATGAATTGTCCGTATTTTTATTCTTCTTTGTTCAGGGCTTCCGCAGCAGTGGCATTTCAGGTCTACCAAATTCATTTCGGGTGGAAAATATGTGCTTGCGGAATCTCGTTTGGGTAGGGGACGTGTGCCGTTCCTATCATAGGGTAGAGACGGAAACGATAAGGGGATATTGCATCCGTAAAACGCATATTTTTCAGTCCAGCATACGTTTTGGAACATGATTTTATCGGATAATGAAACATATTTTGATATATCAAGTCACTACTGTCCCGTAAAAGTGGATAAATAGCTCTTTGAAATTATTGAAATATAG
>JAJPYK010000280.1 GCA_021205005.1 Paraprevotella sp.
TCGGCACACCTAATTGCACATCTCGAATAGACTCGATCGGCGAAACCAGATCGAAATATATTTCTCCGCAACCGATACGAATGTTTTCCGCATGAAAATCACCATGATCACGACTATAAGAATAGGTAGTCACTCCTTCTTGCACGTCTGGTTTCATTTCCAGATCCTCATGCAGAATCAGGAATCCGCCCGGACGAATTAAAGAAGTATACTTGCGAAAGCTTTCCAGATAAGCTTCTTTCGTTCCGTAAATATCCAGATGATCGGGATCTGTGGCCGTAATCACGGAAGCATAAGGTGTCAACCAATGGAAAGAACGGTCAAATTCATCGGCTTCGATCACCACATAGTCGCTTTTCTTGGATAAAATGTAATTCGTACCGTAATTCTTGGTAATGCCCCCCAGAAACGCATTGCAATCCACATGACTTTGATGCAGGATATGGGCAGTCATGGAAGACGTCGTGGTTTTCCCGTGCGTACCGGCCACACACAGTCCCTTGTGCGAACGGGTCAACGTACCCAATACTTGAGCACGCTTTTCGATCTCGAAACCCTGCGACCTGAAATAAGCCAGTTCCGCATGTTCAGCCGGAATGGCTGGAGTATAGATCACCAGACAAGATGCCTTGTCCTTGCAGGCTGAAGGTATCTGATCCACATTTTCTTCATAATGAATATGAGCTCCTTCTTCCTGCAACTTCCGCGTAAGATCAGAAGGAGTACGGTCATATCCTCCCACACAGACCCCCTTATGCAAGAAATAACGAGCGATAGCACTCATGCCGATACCGCCGATACCCACAAAGTACACGGCTTTTATTGCATTTAATTCCATTTCCTATTTTTTCCTTTCTCTGTACGCTACAGCCAATTTATACACTTCGTCTGCAATCCGATCGGCAGAGTCTGTAAACGCCATTTTCTTAATATTGCCACCTAAACGTTCCAACTGAGGTGCATCCTGCACGGTCCGAATCGCCAAAGGTAGCAACTTATCCACAGCCTCTGCATCTTTCACATAGAGTGCTGCCTGCTTATTCACCAAAGCCAACGCATTTTTAGTCTGGTGGTCTTCGGCTACGTTAGGCGAAGGTTCCAATATCGCCGGTTTACCCAACAGACACAATTCGGAAATACTGCTGGCCCCGGCTCTTGAAATCACCAGATCCGCGGCGGCATAGGCATCTTCCATCCGAGCTATGAAGTCCGTTACGAACAAATTATCAGGTTTTCCGCTCTGACGCAACGCCTCTTGAATATGGGCAAAATAATATCCTCCCGTCTGCCAGATCATTTGTAAATCCGAGGAGGCAATCAAAGACAGGTGGGTCGATACGCTCTCGTTTAGCGTACGCGCACCGAGACTTCCGCCAATGATCAATATCGTCTTTCTCCCGGGTTTCAGGCCGAAAGAGGACACGGCCTCATCCTTGCCTTTTTTATTTTCCAGCAGACCCTGACGCACAGGATTGCCCGTCAGTATGATTTTGTCTTTCGGGAAAAAGCGTTCCATACCGTCGTAAGCCACACAAATCTTATTGGCCTTTTGAGCCAACAGCTTATTGGTCACGCCGGCATAAGAATTCTGTTCCTGTATCAGCGTAGGTATTCCCATCGACTCGGCCATGTTCAGCGTAGGTCCGCTGGCATAGCCGCCCACGCCGACCGCTACCATCGGTTTGAAATCGCGGATGATGCTTTTAGCCATCCTCCGGCTCTTCCATATCTTGAAGAGTACAGCCACATTTTTAAACAGATGTTTACGGTCGAAACCGCAGATAGGCAGGCCCTTGATAGGATAACCGGCAGCGGGCACACGAGTCATCTCAATCCGTCCCTCGTCACCGACAAACAAAATTTCAGCCTCCGGATGCCTAGACTTTATGGCATTCGCAATAGATACGGCCGGGAAAATATGTCCGCCCGTACCACCTCCGCTCACGATAATCCTCAATTCTTCTTTCATGAAAAGCGATTTTATCAGCAAAAATAATAATAAATCCGGTATTTCTACCTTTTTTTTCTTTCTTAAATTTAGTCCCTGACAAATGATCCCGTCAACAAGTCAGGAAACAAATTACAAACTTGTTTTTCTTCTGCCTGCCGCCATCGGGATATATCCTGACAGGAACTTATTCATATCCATAGGGAGTCTGCATCCGGTTCACCCCAGTCTCTCTCTCGTTCATCCGCCCCATCACTCGGAGTCGGGCTGGGGCTTCTTCTTGGCCGAACGGCTCACACTCAGGATAATCCCCAAGTATGCGCAATTGATCATGGTGGACGTACCGCCCTTACTGATAAGCGGAAGCGGTTGCCCCGTGACAGGGAATATCCCTACGGCTACAGCCATATTGATCAAAGCCTGCATCACCAACATCAACGACAGTCCCATCACAAGAAAAGCGGGGAAATTCCGTTCGCAGCGACCTGCGATTCGGGCCGAACGAAACAGCAATACGATATACAGAAACATGACAAATATGCCTCCAGCCAACCCCAATTCTTCGATGACAATAGCATAGATGAAATCAGAAAAAGACTGAGGCAGGAAATCACGTTCCACAGAATTGCCCGGTCCTCGTCCGATGACATTACAAGTCGCAATGGCGATTTTGGCATGGGTCACCTGAGGATTTTTCGTGATATCGTAATCAGCGGCATTGACGGGTAAGTCGCCACGTTCCTTTACACGACTGGCCCAAGTCGGCAAACGGTGGAGTCCGGGCATTTCGCTCAACGAATCGAGAGTGGAATCGGGGGCCAAACGCAAAAAAGCGAACAGGCTCGCCCCTACAATCACGATGATACCCGTCAGCGTACCTAATTGTTTCCAGGGGATTCCTCCGATAAACATCATCACCATCACCACCAGAAAGGTCATGGCGGCGGTAGAGAAGTTCTCGGGCACGATCAGACCGCAGATCAGCACCACCATACCCATAATCCATTTGAAGGCGCGACGCTGAGCGCCGGCCTCGTCACGCATGCTCGAAAGAATCATGGCCGTAGTCGCCACGAGCACGCCCTTGGCGATTTCGGAAGGCTGAAAACCGATGCCGCCCACTTCCAGCCAACGGCTTGCATTGTTCACTTTAGCCGTAAACATGGCTATGATCAATAAAACTACCGAGAGGGGAATGCCGAACACCGGAATAAGCTTGAAATAACGACAGGGGATCTTATGAATCAGAATCGTAGCGATCACCCCTACGACGAAATACGAAGCATGTTGCAGAATCGGTCTCCAATAATCTCCCGATTTGTAACTCATGTAACTCGATGCGCTATACACTTCTATAATAGAGATAATGCCCAGAAAGAACAGAATCATCCAAATGACTTTGTCGCCTTCGAACAAGCTCCACTTTTTAAATACTTTTGCCGGTGCAATCATAATGCCGAAATCTTATTATAACGCTCTAACCTGTGACTTGAACTGTTCGCCGCGATCTTCCATGTTCCGGAACAGATCGAAACTGGCACAACAAGGACTCAAGAGCACCGTATCGCCGGGACGGGCCATCTTATAACAGGCCTCTACACAATCTTTCATATTGTGGGTGTCTACGATGGGTATGCCGAATCCGTCGAAGAAATCATGCAATTTCCGATTATCGGCTCCCAGAAATACCAGTCCCACACACTTCTGTTTGACCAGTCCGGCGATGGCATGGTAGTCATTACCCTTATCCTTTCCGCCCAGGATCAATACGGTAGGCGTCTTCATGCTCTCCAGCGCATACCAGCAAGCATCCACATTGGTGGCCTTGGAGTCGTTCACGTAGTCTACGCCACGCACGCGGGTCACTTTCTCCAACCGATGTTCCACCCCTTCGAAATCGCTCAGGCTCTGCCGGATCACCTCATTCTTGATGCCGGCCAGATCGGCTGTGATCCCGGCAGCTAAAGAGTTATACATATTATGTTTACCGGTCAACGCCAACGATTCTTGTTCCATATTGAACGGCGTGGAATATTCCAACACATACTGTCCGTCGGCCAGATAACCGATCATCCCTTCTTTCTCTATAATGGAAAAAGGACATTTCCGGGCCTTGATCTGATATTTTGCCAGTTCACGGCGGATAATGGGATCGTCGTTCCAATAGACAAAAGCATCCGTTTCTTCCTGATTTTGCAGGATACGCATCTTTGCATTCACATAATTCTGCATGCAATTATTGTAACGGTCCAGATGATCGGGCGTGATATGGAGCAGCACCGCGATGTTGGCCCGGAACTTATACATATTATCCAACTGGAAACTGCTCAGTTCAATCACGTAATAGTCATAGTTCTTCTCGGCCACCTGCAACGCCAGGCTCTGACCGATATTCCCCGCCAACCCTACGTTATAGCCGGCATTCTTGAAGATATGATAAATCAGGGAAGTAGTGGTTGTCTTACCGTTGCTTCCCGTAACGCAGATCATCGTGGCATGCGTGTAACGCCCGGCGAACTCGATCTCCGAAATGACGGGAATGCCCGCGGCTTTCACTTTCAGCACCATAGGGGCGTCCTCGGGAATCCCAGGGCTCTTCACCACTTCGTCCGCATTGAGTATCAATTCTTCCGTATGATGTTGGTCTTCCCACGCTATCCCGTACCGTTCAAGCATGTCCACATAATGAGGTTTGATCGTTCCCATATCGGACACAAAGACATCAAAGCCTTTCTTCTGGGCCAGTACCGCCGCGCCTACACCGCTCTCGGCCGCCCCCAATATAACCATTCTTTTCCTCATAATTTATTTCCTTTCATCTGATTTTTAACGTAATGATAGTCAAGGCCGCCAAGATAATCGTAACGATCCAGAAGCGTACCGTAATTTTAGATTCCAACCAATGCCCCCGGGGCCATTTACAGAGCACTTTCACATCCGGAGCCAACTGACCGGGACACACCCGGAATGAATCGTGAATAGGAGCACGTTTGAACACTCTCCATTTCTGTCCTTTCCGATTACCCATCCGGGCATAATTCACTTGCAGAATCACGCTCAGGCTCTCCATTAGGAACACAAAACACATCAAGGGAATGAGTAGTTCCTTATGGATGATAATGGCAGTCACGGCAATAATGCCCCCGATGGACAAACTGCCGGTATCTCCCATGAAAATCTGGGCGGGATAGGCGTTATACCAAAGAAAACCGACCAACGCACCCACGAAAGCACAAGCAAAGATCACCAGTTCCTCGGAACCGGGAATATACATGATGTTCAGGTAGCTGGCCAGGGATATGTGACTGGACACATAAGCCAGCACCCCCAAAGCCACACCGATAATGGCCGAATTGCCCGCGGCCATACCGTCCATGCCGTCATTCAGATTCGATCCGTTAGACACGGCTACCACAACGAGCGTGGTCATCACGATGAACAGGAGCCAGCCCGCCGCCGTTTTATACCGCCCGCAAAAGCTCATGATTTCCGCGTAATCCAGATTATTGTTTTTCACGAAAGGAATGGTCGTCTTCGTCGATTTCACTTTCTCACTCTTGTGGACGACGACTTCGGTATAGCCTACCCGCTTCGACGTCACGTTCTCACGGATCACCGCATCGGGACTGTGCCACAGCGTCAGTCCGATGAACAAGCCGAGCAGCGTCTGCCCCACCAGTTTATAAATCGGGCGCAACCCGTCCTTGCTCACTTTCATCTTAGTGTAATCGTCGGCAAAGCCCAACGCGCCCAGCCAGACGGTGGTCAGCAACATCAGCAACATGTAAATGTTGCGCAACCGCCCGAAGAGCAGACAAGGTATGATGATGGACACGATGATTATCACGCCGCCCATCGTCGGGACGCCTTTCTTTTCCACTCCGTAGGGGTCGATCGACTTGTCGCGCTGGGCCTCGCTCACATGGCGACGCCTCATCCAGCGGATGAAATACTCTCCGAACCATACGGATATCACCAAGGAAAGGATCAACGCCAGCAGGGCACGGAACGAAATATAGGTCCACATGTGAGAACCGGGTATCCCGTATTCCCCTAAGAATCTAAAGAAATAATACAACATGAGCGTAAAGGTTAAAGTCCGAAGATGCTTCTGATCACTTCATGGTCGTCGAAGTGATGTTTCACACCTTTCACTTCCTGATAATCCTCATGTCCCTTTCCGGCCACCAAGACCACATCACCGGGACGCGCCATCATGCACGCCGTGCGGATGGCTTCTTTCCGGTCTACGATGGAAATGACCTTCCGCATCTGCTCTCCATCCAATCCGGCCAGCATATCGTCAATGATGGCTTGCGGTTCTTCAAAACGGGGATTATCGCTCGTAATAATGACTCTGTCACTGTTCTTCACGGCCTCCGGCGCCATTAGAGGGCGTTTGCCCTTGTCGCGGTTGCCCCCCGCGCCGCATACGGTGATGACTTCGCCGCGATGCTTCAATATCTCGTTAATCGTAGAAAGGACGTTGACCAAAGCGTCCGGCGTATGGGCATAGTCGACAATGGCCGTAACACCTTCCTTGGAACGGATCGTATCAAACCGTCCGTTCACCGGATGCAACGTGCTGATCGCTACCAGCACTTCTTCCGGCTGCCGGCCCAGACAAAGGGCCGCAGCGTATACCGCCAACAGGTTGGATACATTGAAACGTCCGATGAACGACACGCTCACCTCCTTGCCGTTCACGTCCAGACACATTCCTTCAAAAGACTCCTCCAAAACCCGGGCCTTGAAATCTGCCGCCACACGCAGGGAATAGGTTTTCACCTCCGCTTTTGTATTCTGTACCATCACCATCCCGTTGCGGTCATCCGCGTTCGTGATGGCAAAGGCACCTTTAGACAGGCCGTCGAAGAACGCTTTCTTGGCATTACGGTAATTCTCGAATGTCTTATGATAATCCAAATGGTCGCGGGTCAGATTCGTAAAAATGCCTCCGGCGAACTTCAATCCGGCTATACGATGTTGCGCCACGGCATGCGAACTGACTTCCATGAAGGCATATTTGCATCCTTCATCGGCCATCTGCCCCAACAAACGATTCAAAGTAATGGGATCGGGTGTCGTGTGCTCCGTCGGCACGGCTTCATCGCCGATGTAGTTGCAGACGGTAGAGCATAGTCCGCACTTGTAACCGAAAAGGCAAAACATCCTATATAATAAGGTAGCCACCGTCGTCTTTCCGTTCGTACCTGTCACTCCGATCAGTTGCAGCTTCGATGTGGGGTCTCCGTAAAAAGTCGTGGCGATCAGTCCCACGGCACTTTCAGAGTCGGCCACCTGCACATAGGTCACGCCTTCCGCCCGTTCCTCAGGCCATTCTTCACACACTACGGCCACAGCTCCTTTCTCTATCGCCTTTCCGATAAAGGCATGACCGTCGACCTGTGTGCCCTTAACGGCAATAAACAGATTGCCGGGCTCCACCAAACGCGAATCTATATTCACTCCGGTAATTTCCTTGGCCGTATCACCTGAAATCTGTTTCGCATCCACGCTGTTCAACAGCATATTCAATTCCATCCTCATTCTTCCCCTTATTTTTTTAGTTTAATATATACGGTTAGCCCTTTCTTATACTTGGCATAGGGCGGTATACTCTGCGATACGACATGACCTACGCCTTCCAGCCGCACCTTCAGCCCGCGGCTTTCCAACTGGTATACGGCATCTCTGGCTCCGGAACCTATCAGATCGGGCACGATCTCCATCGGCGTATTGTTAGACGTCAACGCTACGGTATTCCCGCTGTTGGTGGTTTTTCCCCATACGGTCTTGCCGTTACCGTCTTCGTTCCAATCTTGTTTGAACGGTATGTGAAGGTCTTTCAGCACATTCTGCGTAGCCGTCAAGTCGCCGTCCAGCACGTCGGGCACGAAGACCGACGAGGAATCTGAAGCCTCCGACACATCGCGGAACACGCCCTTGGCCATGACGCTCTGCGCAATCTCGCTGAACACCGGACCGCAATGCCCGCCGCCCGAAGCCGGAAGGCCTGACTTCTGTATAGCTACGATACAACTGTATTTCGGCTTCTCCGAAGGATAGTAACCGCAGAAACTGATCAGATATTTCACCGGTCCGTTATGGTAGCCGTTGCGTCCTTGCGACACCTGGGCCGTACCTGTCTTTCCCGACACTTTAAACTCTTTGCAACCGGCCTTCTTTCCCAGTCCTTTGCTGACCACCATCTCCAGAATATCCTGAATGTCTTTCAACGTCTTCGGCGAACAGATGTGTTCTTTGATCACTTCTACGGGGAACTCCCGCACCACTTCTCCGTTTTTGCAAACGGCCTTGACAAAGCGCGGACGTACCATTTTGCCTCCATTGGCAATGGCATTGTAAAAAGTCAGGGTGACAATGGGCGGATTCTGCGTCTCATAACCGATACTCATCCACGGCAAGGCGGTCTTCGACCAATTGCTGCCGTCGGGTTTCGGACGACGCACGCGCGGTTCCCCGCTTCCGGCCAAAGGAATATGCAACGGGATGCCCACCCCTTCGCGGTAAAGTCCGTCCACGAACTTCTCGGGATGATCCTTATAATGGTCGTCGATCAGACGGCTGACACCGACATTAGAAGAATACATCAGCACTTCGGGCACGCTGAGACGTCCGTAACCTCCGCGCCGCCAATTGTGATCCTTCATGACCCGTCCGTGCATCTCCCATTGCCCGTTTCCGGTATCCACAAAGTCGTTTTTCGTAATCTTCCCGTCTTCCAGTCCCACCATGATAGAAGCCGTTTTAAATGTAGAACCGGGTTCCATCATATCGGAAATGGCATTGTTGCGCACTTCACGGTATTCTCCGTCGGCACATTTCGTCATGTTGACGATGGCCTTCACATCACCCGTGGCCACCTCCATCAGCACCACCACTCCCACATCGGCATTCAGGTTCTTCAATTGTTTCAACAAGGCCTTTTCCGCCACATCCTGCATGGACACGTCGATGGTGGTTTCGATGTCGTAACCGTCCACTGCAGGAGCATCGACCAGACTCAGCCATTTGTTTCTCACCTTGGTACGGTGGGAAATCCCTTCTTTTCCCCTCAGGATGGAATCGTAAGACAGCTCCAACCCGTAACGGGCGGAGTCTTTGCTGGCATAGAGTGCACCTAAGGTACGTGTGGCCAACGACCCGTAAGGTTTCTTGCGCTGATTGAATTCCTCTACATAGAAACCGCCTTTGAACGACGATTCGCGGAAAAGCGGCAGATCCTTACATTCCTTATATTGGATGTAGGATATGCGGTAAGGATAGACGAGCCAATTGCGCCGCCTCATCTTTCGACCGGTATCCAACCGTTTCTTGAAATATTCGATGCAGTCCTTGTGAGATGGAATCCAGCTTGGACTTCAGCATGCTGTCTCTCCACGTCTGCAATTTCCGCGCCGTACCGGGGTTCCGGTCCGAAGCAACAAAATCCATATAGATTTTATATTCCGGCAACGAACTGGCCATAAGCTGTCCGTAGGCCGAAAGGATATTGCCCCGTTTAGCCGGAATAGGCACGTTTTCTTTCACCAACTTATGGCTCACGTCCGTCCAATAATCACTTTCCACAAACATCAGGTAAGCCGCACGGCCCAAGATATATAAACCGCCCAAACTCATCAACACGATCACTACGAAGAAGCGGGGTACGATTTTTTTACTGTCAAAATTCATTCTGGCTCTTCGTTTTGGGATTTAATCAGAAAAGGGGGCTCCGTAGGAGTTTGCAGCACGCTGTCGGGCGTATTGCGCAGACTGTTCTCGATCTGGCTCTGACGGGTTTTCACCGTCAGCTCGCTGGAACGGGTCAACGCCCGATAGCGCACTTCGGTCAGTTCCGTTTTCAACCGTTCTATCTCTATGATTTCCTGCTCGGCAGAATACCGGTTCGTAATGTAGATGATGGCAAAGAACATACATAACAGGATCAGCCCCATCTGCCGGCGCAGCCAACTTGCCGTGAGGATGTCGCCGCCCAGAATTTCGCGCAACGATAAATTGGGGCGTTGCTCCACGCCTTCCGATTCCGTAAACGCTTTGATCGGCGAAAGACAGTCTTCCGTTTTACTCGGTTCTTCGGGGGATTCTTCCCCGTCATCGGCCGGAGTTTCTTCCGTTTCCGGAGTCTCCGCCGTCTCATCCTTGGCAGCTTCTTCTTCCGCCGCCTCGCATGGTTCTGTGATGCGTACTTTTCTCTTCATCGACTTATTTCTTTTCCGCGATTCTCAATTTCGCACTGCGGCTGCGCGGGTTGATGCGCTGTTCCTCTTCGTCGGGGCCAATCACTTTGCGGTTCACAGCCTCGAACGGGCAATCTGCATTTCCGAAGAAGTCCACTTTCCGATTGCCTTCCACATTCCCCGTCTTGATGAGGTTTTTCACCATACGGTCTTCCAACGACTGGTAAGTAAGTACCACCAGCCGGCCGCCGGGATACAACAAGTCGGCCGCAGCGGCAAGCATCTCTTTCAGGGCATCTATCTCCTGGTTCACCTCTATGCGTAAAGCCTGAAACACTTTGGCCCATTCTTTCTTCTCACGGTCGCGCTCGAACAGAGGCTTCACCACCTCCACGAATTCTTCCGTCGTCTCTATCCGCCGTTCGCCGCGGGCTTTTACGATCCGTGCAGCCAATTTACGGGCATTTTTCAGCTCACCG
>JAJPYK010000012.1 GCA_021205005.1 Paraprevotella sp.
AATCTGAAGTATGAACTATATTTTGCTGATTGCTCATGCAGTAATCTCCTCGAATGGTACCGACCGGAGCGTTCCGCCCGTTTGTCGCACCAGCCATTGCCCTTACGACAATCACGGCATCTACACCCTCCAGGCAACAAGCTATTATAGGAGTCACCATCATAGATTGCTTTAAAAGGGGGAAGAAAGGTTTATCCTGCAAATGAGCATAGTGCTCGTTTAATACGGCATCCGTCAATTGCATCATCTTCATCCCGGCGATCCTCAGTCCTTTCTTCTCAAAACGATTGATAACGTCCCCCACTAATCCTCGTTGCAGTGCGCAAGGCTTCAATAAGACCAAGGTTTTCTCCATAAATAGACTTTTTAATTAGACATTTTATCGGCGTTCTTAAAACACCAACGCTGACAAAGATAGTCTTTTCGTAATAAAAAGCCAAGAGAAATAACGGATATTCTCAAAAAAACATCTACTTTTTTAAGAAATCGCCCCCCAGTTTACGGTCGAACGCTTTAATTTATTTAATTGTTTCCATAGTATTCTGTTTCGCTCTGCCGCTCCATAAGGATCTTCATCCAACACCTTTTCCGCTGTCTCCCGAGCCAACTGCAAAATCTGTCCGTCACGCGCCAAATTAGCCAAACGCAAGGTGAATGAAACTCCACTTTGCTGTGTACCTTCCAAATCACCCGGTCCACGCAGTTTCAGATCGGCCTCAGCTATTTCAAACCCATAATTAGTCTCTGTCATGATCTGAATGCGTTTGCGAGTTTCTGCGCTCATCTGGTATTTCGTCACCAAAATACAATAAGATTGTTCCGCCCCACGTCCTACACGCCCCCTCATCTGATGAAGTTGTGGCAGCCCGAAACGCTCTGCATTCTCTATCACCATAACCGACGCATTCGGCACGTTCACCCCCACCTCTATGACAGTAGTCGCGACCAAAATTTGCGTTTCACCGGAAATAAAAGCCTGCATCTCCGCATCTTTCTCCGCTGAAGTCATCTTCCCATGTACTTTACTAATCTTACATTCCGGCAAGTCATGGCAAAGTTGTTCATATCCGTCTTCCAGATTTTTAATATCCATCTTCTCACTTTCTTTGATCAACGGATAAACCACATATATTTGCCTACCCTCTCTCAACTGGGCACGCATTCCCCGATAAAGACTCTCTCTACGATTTTCAAATTGATGAAGGGTTTGGATTGGCTTGCGGCCGGGAGGTAATTCATCGATTACAGATACATCCAGATCACCATATAAAGTCATAGCCAAGGTCCGCGGTATCGGCGTAGCCGTCATGACTAACACATGCGGGGGATTGACATTCTTCCCCCACAAACGTGCTCGCTGGGCCACTCCGAAACGATGCTGTTCATCGACAACCACCATTCCCAAGGACTTAAATACGACGGTATCTTCGAGTACGGCGTGCGTTCCCACAAGGATCTGTACGCAACCTTGTTCCAAGCCTTGCAGAACGTCTTTCCGGCGCTTCCCTTTTACATTTCCGGTCAACAACGACACGCCGATCGGAAGTCCGAACAACATTTTTTGAAACGTAGCATAATGCTGTTCCGCCAGGATCTCTGTCGGAGCCATTATACAAGCCTGAAAACCATTATCCAAAGCGATCAACATGGTCATCAGCGCGACGAGTGTCTTCCCGCTTCCCACATCACCTTGCAACAAACGGTTCATTTGTCTTCCACTTCCCATATCCTGTCGGATCTCCCTAATCACTCTTTTCTGAGCTTCGGTCAATTGAAAAGGGAGATTCTTCTCGTAAAACTCATGAAACAGTTCACCTACACGAGTGAATACGAACCCCCGATACTTCTGTCGCCGGTCACGGGCATACCTTATAATATTGAGTTGAATATAAAACAGCTCTTCAAACTTCAGTCTGAATTGCGCCTTTCGCAAGTCTTCGGCACAAGTCGGATAATGTACATGACGAAGCGCTTGGTCCAATGAGACCAAATTGAGCGATTCAATCAGATAAGACGGCAAAGTTTCAGGTATGGTAAAGTCGATCAACTTGAACAACGTGGTCGTAAAATGTTCCATAGAACGGGAAGTCAATCCCGCCCGCTTCATCTTCTCCGTAGTCGTATAATAAGGTTGCATGCCCATCGCATTCAATCTCAGTTCATCGGCCGGTTCTACATCCGGATGAACGATCTTTATCTTATCATTGAATACGCTGGGGCGACCAAAAACGATATAATCTGTCCGTACCTTATAATGCGAAGCGATATACTTGATTCCGTTAAACCAGATCAAGTCCAGCATGCTCTGTCCATCGGTAAAGTGAGCAATCAACCTACGTTTACGCCCTTCGCCTTCTGTCTCAAAGCTTAAAATTTGCCCCCGAATCTGCACATACGGCATATCGGCCGTAAGTTCATGAATATAATAAAGGCGTGTACGATCGATATGTTTATAAGGAAAGGTATAAAGTAGATCGTGTAAAGTATGTATCTGCAATTCGTCGCCGAGAAATTTGGCACGTTGGGGCCCTACTCCCGGCAAAAACATAATATCCTGACGGTCGAGGTCTATCATCAATCTATTTCGGATAAAAGCATTTCGGCGATTTTTAAATCGAATGGGGTCGTTATCTTGATATTCTCGCGATTCCCATCCACCAGATACACGGTTGTACCCGCAGCTTCCGCCACCGAAGCATCATCCGTAAAATCCGGGCGATAGGGTTGGGCATAAGCTGCCTTCAATACATCTGCCCGGAAAGTCTGAGGCGTCTGCACCAATCTGAAACGAGAACGGTCTACGGTTTCACTACTCTCTCCCCTTTCTTTCCCGAACAAATATCGCAGCGTATCTACGACTTCCACGACAGGTATCGCGGCCTGTTTCCTATAAGCGATGTCATAACACGTCTCTATAACCGAACGACTCACAAAAGGACGCACGCCATCATGCACCGCCACTAAAGCATCTCTCTCGTCGTCCGGCACCAAAGACAAGCCATTGGACACAGAATGAAAACGTGTCTCTCCTCCTTCCGCAAATCGGTAAGGAAGAAGAAAATGATATTCGTGGCACAAGGCATCCCAATAATCTTTCTGCGAGGCAGGCAATACCAAAATAAGCTCCACACTTGTATCATAAGCATGGAAAGCCTCCAATGTCCGCATCAAGATCGGTCGGCCCTTTACGGGAATGAACTGCTTAGGAACGCTCCCTCCCATGCGCAATCCCTTCCCTCCGGCCACGATTATCGCATATTTTTTCATGGAGCGACCTCGTTGTACAACATACCTTGTCTGACAGCTTCGGATTTGTCCTTCCCCACCAATTGAGCGGCAAGGGCGTAACCGAACTCAAATACGGCAGCCGGCCCTTTACCGGTGGTGAACAATCCGTCTTTCTCTACTAAAGCCCCGGTATAAGTTGCGCCTTCAAGGTTACTTTCAAAACCCGGATAACATGTCGCTTTCAATCCTTTGAGCAACCCCATCCGGCCGTAAACCAGCGGAGCGGCACAGATCGCAGCCAACGGCTTCCCAGCCTCATACTGGGTCCGGACTCCCTCGGCCAAACCTTGGTGAGCGGCCAAATTATATGCACCGGACAGACCGCCGGGCAACACTAACATCGCAGCATGGGCATAATCCACCTCTTCAGCCAACAGATCAGCCTCCACGCGAATGCCATGTGCACCGGACACCATTTTCTCACCCGTCACCGAAACGATACGGGTATCCACCCCTGCACGGCGTAATATATCCACCACAGCCAAGGCTTCCACTTCTTCCGAGCCTTCGGCAAAAAACAAATAAACAGGTTCCATTTCCATACTATTTAAAATCCAACAATAATCACTCATAAAACGGCCTTCTGCACGTCTGTCCCCGAAGGAGATTGAAATACACGCAAACCGAATTCCGGGATGACAGCCAACACATGATCAAGCACATCGGCCTGAATGCCTTCATAACGGACCCACTCTTTCACGGTGGAAAAGAAATATAGCTCCACAGGAAGACCTTTTTCCGTAGGCTGCAAATAACGTACCATACCATGCAAATCCGGATTATAATAAGGTAAACTACGCAAATAAGCTGTCAAATAGGCACGAAACACTTTCAGATTAGTCGGACGGCAGAAGCCTGCCTCCGCAGTCTCATCCTTCTCCGGCTCCCGGTGATCTTCATGCAACCTCCGATCATGCCCCTCCATATAATCTTTCAACAGAGCGATCTTGCGAAAACGCGCCCACATTTCCGGAGTGCAGAACTTCACGCTATTCATATCGATATTCACAGACCGCTTGATCCTCCGCCCTCCGCTCTCACGCATGGCATTCCAGTTTTGGAACGAGTCGCAGACCAAGGCATAGGGCGGTATCGTCGTCACCGTATTGTCCCAGTTCTTCACTTTCACGGTGTTCAAGGTCATCTCAATCACAATACCGTCGGCATTGTATTTGGGCATCTTGATCCAATCACCCACTTTCAGCATGTCATTGGCCGAAAGCTGCACTCCGCTGACAAAGCCCATAATCGTATCCTTAAACACCAACATCAGAACGGCGGCCGAGGCTCCCAAGCCAGCCAACAAGGAGAAAGGCTCCTTGCTGACCAATTCGCTAAGAATTACGACTCCCCCGACGAACCACAATAAGACTTGTACGGTTTGCAGGATGCTTTTCAACGGACGATTACGATAGCTCTCCTTATCGCTATATACGGAATAGACAGCCTTCAGAAACGAATGGGCAAAGGTCGATAAAGAAACCACGATGAACACGAAGCAGACGCGCTGGATGATATCGACCGTCGTGGTACCGGCATCGGCAAAAATCAAAGGAATACCCGTATAGACGATTACCGGTACCACCAGACGACTGAGGTGAACCATGACTTTACGGTCGAACACCACGTCATCCCACGTCGCCTTGGTACGCTTCACCAACTTCGCCACAGCTCCCAGCAAGACATGGCGGCAAATCAGATCAGCCAAAAAGGCGATGCCGATCAGAATCGCGAAGGCCAAAACATGCGACATCCACTCCGCCGCCATACCTACGCCCCACGACATCAGACAATCCCTTATGCCGTCCAGCAGTCCCACGTGTGCCTATTTATAGATTTAGTTAAACCAGACAGTCCAGATAGCGTCTGATCGTAGTTTCCAACCCCAGATATAAAGCGTCGCAGATCAACGCATGCCCGATGCTGACCTCGTCCAGCCATTCGAACTGGCTGTGGATATACTTCAGATTCTCCAAACTCAAGTCATGACCGGCATTCAGCCCCAATCCCAAACTGCGGGCCACCCGGGCGGCTTCCACAAACGGAGCTACGGCAACCTCCGGACCTTGGGCGTATGCCGAGGCATAAGGTTCGGTATAAAGCTCCACACGGTCGGCACCCGCCTTCGCGGCATACTCCACCATGACCGGATCGGCATCGACAAAAATAGAAGTGCGAATCCCCTTATCTTTAAACTCCCCCACGATTTCTGTCAAGAATCCTTGGTTCTGTTTGGTATCCCATCCGGCGTTCGACGTAATCTGATCGGGACTGTCGGGCACCAAGGTTACCTGAGTAGGACGTACTTTCAGCACCAGGTCGTTGAACTTATCTATGGGATTGCCCTCGATATTGAACTCCGTATGCAGCACCGGTTTCAAATCATACACATCCTGATAGCGGATATGGCGCTCGTCGGGACGAGGATGTACGGTAATGCCCTGTGCACCAAACTTCTCACAATCCAATGCTACACGCACAACATCCGGGTTATTCCCTTCCCTCGCATTACGTATCGTAGCAACCTTATTGATATTTACGCTTAATCTTGTCATGTCTAATCCTATTATATTTTGATCACTGGGAGGCAAAGTTAGAAAAAAAATACTATATTTGTACACGCATAACGCAGCAAAAGTTTTAATTTTATCTTAGGAGAATGGCAGAAACACTCAGATTCGCCTTGTTTGGCAATGTATACCAAGCCAAAAAGTCGGCTTCATTCAAACGACTCATCACCCTGTTGACCGCTCATCATGCAGAGCTCTATATCGACCGGGCCTTTTATGCCTATCTCACTCAAGAATTGCATCTAGACTTTCATCCCAACGGCCTGATCGACGGAAGCGATTTCCAGGCCGACATCGCCATCAGCATGGGAGGAGACGGAACGTTTCTGGCAGCGGCCAGTCGGGTAGGCAACAAAGACATTCCCATATTGGGCATCAACCTGGGGAGGCTGGGATTCCTGGCGGACGTGTCGCCCGAGGAAATAGAGGAATGTATCGACGACATCTACAAACATATTTATAAGATAGACGAACGGAGCGTCATCGAAGTACGATATGACGGACCGCAGCTCTCCGGTTATCCTTATGCACTCAACGAAGTGGCCGTATTGAAACGCGACAATTCTTCCATGATCTCCATACGGGTGGAAGCCGACGGTGAGTTCTTGGCCACTTATCAGGCCGACGGACTGATCATCAATACGCCCACCGGATCGACGGGATACGCCCTGAGCGTGGGAGGGCCCATCATCGTCCCCCAGTCCGGCACGTTCTGCATCACTCCCGTAGCGTCGCATAGCCTGAACGCCCGTCCTATTACGCTCCGCGACCAGGTCACCCTCACCCTATCCGTAGAATCACGCAGCCACAACTTCCTCGTGGCCATCGACGGACGGAGCGAAGCCTGTACGGAATCTACCCGCCTCACGCTCCGTCGCGCACCTTATAATATAAAGGTATTGCAACGCAAGAACCATTCATTCTACTCCACGCTGCGAGAGAAACTCATGTGGGGGACCGATCCGAGAGAATGAGCATGCTGAAACATATCCGTTCAAAGACCGACGCCTATTCCGCCTTTCGTGTGGGGAAATGGCTGTGGAACATCCTCCGCCGCCACAGGCTACAGGTAGGACTGAACACGGGATTGGGCTGCTTGTCCGTAGGACTGGATTTCCTGTTCATCGTCGCCACGAAATGGGCCATAGACCTCGCCACGCACAAAGCCTCTGGCAGCCTCTTTCTGGCAGCGGTTTCTCTGACCGGCATCTTGCTCTGCCAGATCGGCATCAATTTCGCCTCACGATGGATCAAAGCCATCTTGGGCATAAAAGCGCAAAACCACATGCAGCAGTTCTATTTCGACCGCCTGCTGCACAGCCGGTGGCAAGAGCGGAACAGCAGGCACAGCGGAGACATTCTCAACCGGCTGGAACGCGATGTCACCGACGTGGTCAATGCCGTCACGGAAACCGCCCCCTCTCTCATCGCCATCTTCATACGTATGACAGGGGCTTTTCTGTTTCTTTATTCCATGGACGCCCGGCTGGCCGGAATCACCGTCGTCATCATCCCCGTTTTCATGCTCTTGAGCAAACTCTATATGAAACGGATGCGCCGGCTGACCCGGGAGATACGCAACACGGACAGCCGCATACAAAGTATCTTACAGGAGACGATAGAGCATCAGATGGTCATCCAGACACTGGGACAGCAGCCCGCCATGATACGACGTCTGGCCGGCACGCACAACCATTTGCGCGAACAAATCCGGAAGCGCACGAAATTCTCCTCCGTATCGTCCTCATTGCTCAACGCAGGTTTCATGGGCTGCTACCTCATCGCCTTCTTATGGGGAGCCGGCCGACTATACGAGGGAACGATCACCTACGGCATGATGATAGCATTCATCCAACTGGTGGGACAGATACAAGGCCCGTTCCGCGACATGAGCCGCTTCATGCCCTCTTTCGTCAATGCGTTCACGGCCGGCGAACGTCTGATGCAACTGGAGGAAATCCCCCTGGAACGGGAACAGAACAAACCGGAGCTCTCGAAAGTGCCGGGCGTACGTTTCGAGAATGTCACTTACGCCTATACTTCCGGAGGGAAACCGATCTTACGGCAGTTCACCTATGATTTCCCGCCGGGAAGCCGGACCGCCATCGTCGGGGAGACCGGAGCCGGAAAAACCACGATGATCCGGCTGATGCTGGATTTGATCCGTCCCGTAGAAGGAAAGATCACGCTGTACGATCCTGACCGCCAAACGGAATGCAACGCCTCCACACGGTCTTTCTTCACGTATGTACCGCAGGGCAACACATTGTTCAGCGGGACGATCCGCGACAATCTGCGGCTCGGCAACCCGGATGCCGGCGACGACGATCTGCGTCGTTGCCTGACGGATGCCTGTGCCGAGTTCGTACTCGATCTGCCTCAGGGATTAGACACGCCGTGTGGCGAGAGAGGAGTAGGACTGAGCGAAGGACAGGCCCAGCGCATCGCCATAGCCCGGGCCTTATTGCGACCGGGCGGCATCCTGCTGCTCGATGAAGTCACGTCTTCACTCGACTCCCGTACGGAAAAGCGGTTATGGCAAAACCTCACGGCCCGCAATCAAGGAAAGACTTTAATCTTCGTCACTCATCGCACGCAAATCATCACCTCGGAAACCCGCATCTTGCATTTAGACAAATAAAGTCCCTGTTTTCTTGGGAGAACCCACCGAAAGTAGTATCTTTGCAAGCGTAATAGGTGTCCGGTCTGCCTGTCGGCATTCCGGATGAAAAGGAAATCGGGTGCAAATCCCGGACAGTCCCGCTGCTGTGAAATCCTCTATGACGTATCAAAAAGACTCATGCCACTGCCTTTAACACCCATACATAAGGTCGAGAAGGTTTTTGATACGGGAATAAGTCAGAAAACCTGCCTATACAAACGCGGTGTCTCGCTTCGAGGGTTAGGCGATGATTCCATTCTGATTCCGAGATTTACGCTCCGTAATCAGAGTCTGACGTCCGTCACAAGGATACATAACATTTATTTCCGGAAGGCCGAAGCGATTCGCCCGCGCATCCGCAATGCTATCTGCTATTCAATCAATTGTTCGGGATGCAGAAATAAGTCACATCCGTGAGACCGGACGAACCAACCCACATTCGACCAATGCCGTCGGTAGGTGCCAAACCTTCGGGCGGCATTGTTTTTTCCATAAACAAACTGTGCATCGATAGTCTTTTTCCTATCCATGCACAGCTTGTTTTTCATTTCGAGTTCGTCGGGCTCTCTAAAACATGTCCGGAGCGGTTATTACAGGTCATATACAGTGCTCTTCCAATCTTTGCCGACGAAAGTGCTCCATGCAGAGTTACCCTGCGCTGTGGTGGAGAGATGGTACGTACATTGGCCCGCCGTATTCCCAAAACTATAACTTAATGTTTTCGAGAAATCAGCCGGAGGATTATCTCCTCCGAAATACACATCCGTAAGGGACGGGGCTTCCTCAAAAGAGAAACTACCGATAGAGGTAAGACGGGTACAGCCGGAAAAGTCTATGCTCTTCAGTGCGGAACAGTCGAAGAAAACCGACTTTCCGATCGTGGAGAGATTCGGACATTGGGAGAAATCGATTTTCTCCAAAGTGGAACACGACTGAAAAGCATAATCTCCGATGTCGGTAAGATTCGGAAGAGCGGTAAAATCGGAATTCTTCAAACTCGTACAAGAGGAGAAAGCACTACTTCCGATAGTGGTGAGATTCGAACAGCCAGACAAATCTACGTTCTCCAAAGCAGAACAGTTATAGAACAGATCGGTTCCTAATTGGGATAGAGACGCGCAGCCCGAGAGATTCACGCTTTTTAAAGTACTAATACTTTGGAAAGTGCCTGTTCCGAGGTCCTGTATTTTCGGACAATAGGACAAGTCCAGACTATCCAAGGATGTGATATAAAACCCATAGTCTCCGATGGAGATAAGTCTGGGACTGTGGGAGAAGTCTACCGTTTTTAGATTTTCAGCGTAAGAGAAAGCGGCATTCGCAATATGGGAAACTGGCCCCGGGACCAATGTTTCTATCTGGGGGAAATAGCCATTCTTCCCATTGCCATTTAGAGTCAGTTCTTCCGCAGCGGTTGCCTGTGAAAGATCGAATAAGGTAAATGAATCATGGAAAGTCGTGGTGAGGCAATCGAGATCGTCTTGGGTCAGAGGACCCACCACATGCAGTTCGCCCGTGCCGGCCATCGCTTGAACTGGCAGTTCCGAATGGCTGACGATATCTCCCGCATTGATATAAACGGTATGGGTCACAGGGTCGGCAAATGGAGGTGCAACTGCATTCCCCTGGTTTTCGGTCAGCTCTCCGCTCGTCCAGTCCTCCACCGTCACCTCACCCACGGTCATGGCGTCCTTACCCACGGTGAGAGGATAGGTGTAGCTCTTACCCGCCTCCATCGCGGGGATCCCTGTCACGGTGAGCGACTTGCCCTCTACGGTAAGAGTGAGGAACGCCTGTCCCGTCTGGGCCTCGGCGGGAATGACGAGAGCCGTATAGGTCGTGCCCGTCTGTC
>JAJPYK010000238.1:0-3360 GCA_021205005.1 Paraprevotella sp.
CCACGTGGAAGCCCTCTACGACTTGTCCCGACAGAGCATAGGGCCGCCCCAGACATTTCGCCGCCATACTCACCTCCCCTTCGGCCAGACAAGCCCTCACCATAGAGGAACTTACATGCACTTCTCCTACACTGTATGCCTGGGCCAAAATCACATCCATACCTATTTCTTTCCCATACGCCACGTAATCGAAAAAACTTTCCGAACGGTCATGTCCGAAACGGTGATTATATCCTATGACCAAAGCCTTTACCGAGAACTTATCTCTTAAAATATCAGCCATAAACCGACGCGCAGATAAAGCGGCCAACTCCGGAGTAAAATCCAACGTCAGACAATAATCGGCTCCGGTCCCGGCCAGCAAAGCACACTTCTCCTCATAAGTAGACAAAAGTTGCGGCTGGTAAGACGAGTGCATCACCTGACGAGGATGGGCCCTGAAAGTGACCAGCAAGGAAGCCAATCCGAACTGAACGGCATAACGTTCCACCTGCTGTATCAGGAAACGATGCCCGCAATGTACCCCGTCAAAGAAGCCGATAGTGGCCACACTGGGCTTAAGATGGCACTCTGCATCAGAAAGCGTAACGAACTTCATGATATTCCCTCCCCTCCGTATTCTTTAAACAAACCAAACCAGTCCTCCGCTTCCCGAGAATGGAATACCTGCATGCCCAAACGCTGTGCCGCCCGACAATTCTCAGCGGAATCTTCGATAAAAAACGTTTCTGACGGCAAGAGATCGGCCTGATCGCATACCGTCAGGAATATTTCAGGATCAGGTTTAGCCAAATGAAGCTCAAAAGACAAGAATATACGATCGAACACCTCTTCCCGCATCAACTTTGCCCCTGCCGGCGACAACAACTGTTGGCAGGCATAATCCCAATGCAATACATTTGTATTACTAAGCATATAAGTATGGTAATCCCGCTTAATCCGCCGGATCAGCCTCAACCGCTCCATAGGAATTCCGGTCAGCATGCAATTCCATGCCGCAAACACACTTTCACGCTCCAAATGATGTCCGATGGTCCGGCATACCCACTGATAGAAATCATCCGATGATATACGACCTGTCTCCAATGCGGAAAAGACCCCGCTTTGTACATAGTTGTCTATATTGCCCACGGCATCCAGTCCCAACGCAGCGAAAGCTTGTACGGCCGCCTGACGATCCAAATCGACAATAATGCCGCCAAAATCGAAAATGATATGCTTTATATTTTGATCCATTATGATTTTTTTTTCTACAAAGTCGCTTGATTAACCGTACGATCTCACCCACCCACAGCACCGCAGAAGTCGAGACTATGATAAGTCCCCAATCACGAGCCGTCAACGGTACGGTACGGAAGACAGGACCACCGATTTGCACAATCAACCACTGGCCGACCAGAATCAATCCCAACACGGTCAGTATGCCCGAACACTTATGCAGATTATAAAACGCAGAATCCGTCGTAGAGAAGGTCTTCACGTTTAGCAGATTCCAAAATTGCAGCAAGACAAAGAACGTGAAGAACACAGTCAGTTCATATACATTCATTCCGCCTCCCCGTCCGGCACGCAAGAGCATGGCCAACAAAACAGCGACAAAAAACAACCCATAACCCAAAATAGACGCCCACATAGACTGGGTAATGATGAATTGACCCACGGGGCGCGGCTTTTCGAGCATCACCTTAGGATCAGCCGGCAACGAGGCCAAAGCCAAGGCGGCAAAAGTATCCATGATAATATTGACCCACAGCATTTGAGTTACGGTCAACGGTAAAGCCGTACCCACGAAAGCTCCGATCAGCACGACCAGCAAGGCCGTAAGATTGATAGTTAACTGGAACATCACGAAACGCTGTATGTTCTTATACAACGAGCGTCCCCACATGACTGCCGTGACTATGCTCCGGAACGAATCGTCGAGCAGAGTAATATCACTGGCCTCTTTGGCCACGGAAGTACCCGATCCCATGGACAAACCCACTTGGGCGAAGTTCAAAGCCGGAGCGTCATTTGTTCCGTCTCCGGTCACCGCTACGACTTCTCCCTGAGATTGCAACAATCTCACCAAACGTTGTTTATCTAAAGGACGTGCACGGCTCATCACTTTCAGTTCCCGGATGCGGCGTAAAGCCTCTTCGTCACTCAGAGAGGCAAAATCGGCTCCTTTCATGCAATTTCGATCACCGTCGTCTGAGGTCCATAAACCGATCTGCCGTGCTATCTCCACGGCCGTCCCCGTACTGTCACCCGTCACGACTTTGATATTCACTCCGGCACTCAAACAATTCTTCACGGCTTTCGGCACCTCGGGACGCACAGGATCGCTGATGGCTGTCAAACCCAACAAGGTAAGTCCGCCGGCTTGTACCAAAGCCGCACAGTCTTCTTCTGACCCCGTAACCTCCTTATAAGCCAGCAAGAGCGTACGTTGCGCATGCATTTGCCAATCTTTCAACTGCGCCTGATAATCGTTAATTTGCTCTGCAGACAAACCTTTACAAAGCCCCAAAACGATTTCAGGAGCTCCTTTCACATAAACCACCTTACGCTGTAATACGGCAGAAGAAACAATCGTAGCCATATACTTCAGCTCCGAAGAAAACGGTTGCCGGGCCACCTCTTCCGCACGTTTGCGAACCTCCATATAATCGGAACAGCATTCTTCCATCCAAAGCAGTAACGCCACTTCCGTAGGATTCCCGAGTCCTTCCGTACGATCCTCATTCAGAAACGCAGTCGTATTGCAAGCCACCGCCTCATACAGCAAAGGAGCATCTTCCTTTTTCATCAGCATTTGCGCCACTGTCATCTGGGTCTGCGTCAACGTCCCGGTCTTGTCCGTGCAAATAACAGTAATCGCCCCCATGGTCTCACAAGCGTGCATCTTGCGCACCAGATTATTCGTTTTCAGCATGCGCCGCATGTTCAAGGCCAAACTCAAAGTGACGGCCATAGGCAATCCCTCGGGCACGGCCATAACAATCAACGTCACCGCCATCATGAAATTCTCCAGCACCAAACCGAACACATGCCAATAATTGTCTTTAGCCCAAACACCTACCGTCGGGATATAAACCATCAACTCATGTACCGTAAAGATCACAAAAGTCAAACACGCCACAGTATAGCCCACTTTACTGATAAATCCGGCCAGTCGATCGAGCTGTTTGTTCAACGGTGTTTTTTCTCCGGTCAACGCCGTAGCCTCGTGGGCCACCTGACCGATTTCCGTATGATCGCCTACCGCCACCACACGGGCCGTAGCGCTTCCTTCCACCACCATCGTGCCCCTCATCAACAGATTCGTAGCATAAGGCGCATTTTCATCGAAATCCTCAGGATTTACACTCTTATGAG
>JAJPYK010000238.1:3370-10324 GCA_021205005.1 Paraprevotella sp.
CGGATCGTTTTCACGAGCGCCTCACTTCCCAGCGCATTCAACAAATCGAATTTGCGCGCAGCGTCATACTCAAAATAGAAGCCGATGCCGGTAGCTAACAACACGGCACATATGATTCCGATCGTTTCGGCGAACTCCCATTCCATGAAAGCGACCACGAACGACAACAGAGCGGCAACCAATAGAATGCGGATTACCGGATCCTGAAATTTCTCTAAATAAAGTATCCATACCGATGGACGTTTCGGCGGCGTCAGTTCGTTATTGCCATAACGGCTACGGCTCTCTTCCACCTGCCGGTCATTCAGTCCGACGTGCAGTGACTGTATTTTTTTTGTGCTCATCTGTTTATTCTGTTTTTTATATTCTTCCCACCTATCATTTATCAAACGAAACGGGCATGATCGTATGACTCCCGTCCGCCCTCTTCATTCTTTTTCATTCTCCGGAAGATTTCCGATTGCGAAAATACAATAGTTTCCGGAATAACAAAAGTTTTTCCTCATTTCTGTTCGCTTCGTTTCCATATTCAGTTCCCGGCAGATCTTTCAGGAACTTGTAGCGGTTGTTAACGGCTGCCTCGCTTGAATTACAACACAGAATACAGGTTATCGATTTGATTTTAGAAAGTTTAACTCAAGGTATGATAGAGCATGATTTTTAATGGTTACTTTTGTAGAAGATGATCGCAAATAGCCAAGACTATGGCAAAAGTAGATTACCTCTGGACTTTCAGCGGTGATGAGCCGCGGGCCGTTTTGGCATACGGGCGGTTTCAACAGCCACAGTTCAACATCCCGTATCCTGAATAAGTTAAGTGGAACCAGTTTAGAGGGCCGTTGGGCAAGCGCGACCAAGATTCACATAATAATAACATACAATAGGAAATATGAACGAGACAATTGAAAAGCTGATTACTCGGAAGAGTTGCAAGAGTTATTTGGACAAGCATGTGGACAAGGCGCTGATTGAACTGATTGTGGCAGCAGGTTTGAACGCTCCATCGGGAATGAATGCACAGACACCGCGTTTCATCGTGGTTTCTGATGACGAAACGGTGAAACGTCTTTCCAAGATGAATGCCAATGTCATGGGAATGGACTGTGACCCTTTCTATGGTGCGAAAGATGTAATCATCGTTGTGGCAAAGAAGGAGTTTACTTATATTTATGACGGTGCTCTTGCAATGGGCAACCTCATGAACGCAGCTTGGGCACTGGGTGTTGACTCGCGTTGGATCCATCGGGCTAAAGAAATATTCCAGAGTAAAGAGGGGAAAGATTTGCTGAAGCAGTGGGGTATCAAGGAAGATGTGGAAGGAATCGGCTTCTGCATACTCGGCTATGCAAAGGAGGAAAAGGAAAAGACAGTAATCAAAGACGGCAGAGTATTTTACGTCTAACAGCCTTCATTATGCTTAAGTTTTACAGGCGTAACTGGTATTATGTAGGAGGCGCACTTTTTGTCTTTCTATCGCATTTCATGGCATTCTGGGGTATCGACCACATGTCGCATATTCAAGTGATCCTGACATATAGCTTCATGGCTATGCTGGTGCATCAGTTCGAAGAATACGGTCTGCCCGGCGGATTCCCGGCTTTCTTCAACATTGCCTTTTGGGGAGAGAGAAAAGACTACGACCATTACCCATTCAATCCTAATACCGGCATGATAAACAATGTGTTCATCACCTATCCGTTCTATATCCTCGCCATCATTTTTCCGGGAGCCATTTGGTATGGGTTGATACAAATCGGACAGGGCATGGTGCAGATATGGAATCATGGTTATAAGAACAACCAACTCTTGAAATCGTGGTATAATCCAGGCATGGCCTCTACTTTCCTTTTGCATTATCCCATAGGCATCTATTACATTTGGTATGTGGCCAGCAACCACCTCGCCACAACCCCTGACTACATCATTGGCGCCGTCGGTTCCCTGCTTACGATGGTAGTCATTTGGGTAGGTCCAGTGAAATTGCTCAGCAGTCGCAAGACCAAATATCACTTTGACCAAGACCGCATGTGGGGATATGGAGAGAAGAAACTCAAGAATATGCTCAAAAAGGACGGTGTGGAAATATAAAAAAATGAATGCACACAGTTATTAAAGAGATCATGTAAACAACTGCACGGATCTCAATAGCGGACGGAAAGTTCATTTCGCCCTACAAAAGCATAGGAACATTTCAGCAAAGTCCGGAGGGATAAATATCTGTGTCAGACTATATAAGAAACAAGAGGTAGACGAATCATGAAAATCTAAATAAGGGATTTGCTGAGGTCTCATATTTTATCGGCTTTTCTCTGACTAAGAGCTGAACTTCCATCCATTCCGCATGATTTTAGTCGATTTTATTTGCACATCTCAAAAAAACGTATTACTTTTGTATCCGATTTCACATCTATACATCCCGGACTTGTAGCTCAGTTGGTTAGAGCAACAGACTCATAATCTGGAGGCCCTAGGTTCAAGCCCTAGCAGGTCCACGGTTACAAATCACGCAAACGGTTCTGATAACGACCATTTGCGTGATTTTTTAATTGGGCTGCTTCTTCTTTTCTGAATTTGACCGTAATTTTCATCTTCTTTTACGGCCGATTCGTCCGCCGTTTTCACGCTTTTCATCGGCCCCAGTTCCAAGACTTCCATCCGCTCTTCGCAAGAGACACAAGAAATCCGATAATCTTACGTATACCCCCAACTTACTGTACAAAACACCGTCGATCTTCCACTCCTAAGCAAAGAGGGGACAAAATAAAGACGGACGTTTTCATCCATAAAATCATGCCTTTCATCCTTTTTCTAAACCCCTTTTCTGTGGATAGCTTGCACATTTCGTTTTTTTACTCTAATATTGCAGAAATTTTCGGTAGAAAGATTAAATTAAATTTTTGAGACATGACATCATCTACACTCAAAGAACGCGTACAAGCTACTATGAAATCAGAAGATACAGAAGGAGCTTTCGAATTATATGTAACCCGGACTCCCGGCTATCTTTGGGCTTTGCTGTTCAAAAAACTGCATGTACATCCCATTACGGTCACCCTATTGTCCATCGTCATCGGCGCGGCAGCCGGCTACTTCTTTTATTGGAACAGCCTCTATATGAACTTCATCGGCATGCTGCTCCTGATATGGGCCAACTGGTACGACTGCGCCGACGGACAATTGGCCCGCATGACCGGACAGAAAACTCTTATCGGACGAATCCTCGACGGATTTGCCGGCGACGTATGGTTCTTCTCCATCTACTTTTTCCTCTGTCTGAGGATGACACCCGAAACGGCGCCCTGGGGACGCCCCTGGAAGACCTGGATCTGGATCATCGCAGCCTATTCCGGCTTCTATTGCCATTCCAAACAATGTGCATTGGCCGATTATTATCGCAACATCCACTTGTATTTCCTGAAAGGAAAGGACGGCAGCGAACTGGACAACTGCGCCCAGCAACGCACTTTGATGCGGGCATTACCTTGGAACGGCAAAGAATGGTTCCACAAGATATACTTGTATTTTTACGGCAATTATACGCAAGGGCAGGTAAAGATGACCCCTAAATTCCAGAAATTCTATCGGCTCGTACAGGCACGTTATAAGGGAGAATTTCCGCAAACGTTGCGCGATCGTTTCCGCACGGCCAGCTTGCCGCTGATGAAATACACCAATATTCTGACATTCGACACCCGAGTAATCGTATTGTTCATATCGTTGGCCATCGGCAAACCGTGGCTCTTCTTCTGTTTCGAAATCATCGTACTCGAAGCTTTGCGCCTCTACACTTGCCACGTGCATGAAAAATTCTGTGACCGATTTACAAAAGAATTAGAGAATGAATAAGATTGCCCATGTGGTCCTCCTGCTGGCGGGAGGACACGGCTACCGCATGCACAGCAGCCGCCCGAAACAATTCATGGAAATCGCGGGTACACCGGTCATCTTCCACACCCTGCAAGTATTTCAACAGCATCCAGACATAGACCGTATTTATGTGGTTTGCAGTCCTGAATGGAAAGATTTTGTGGAAACTACGGTCAGAAAGGGAGGCATTGACAAGTTCGGCGGTACGTTTCCGGCCGGAGAGACCAGCATAGACTCCCTGCGGAACGGCATACGAGGCCTGCAAAAAGAATGGAGAGACAAAAAACCGGCCGTACTGACCCACGAAGCCGTGCGCCCGCTCGTATCGGCAGAAGTCATCAGCCTCAACCTGCATACGTTCCACACGCACGGGAACGCCATCACGGCCATACGCAGCCACGAGGCCTACATGGTCAGTCCGGACGGCATTTCTTCGGAAAGCAGCATCCCGCGCGAGCACCTTTACCGCGCCCAAACGCCGCAAACATTCTATCTGAACGATCTGACAGAAACCTTTCATCGCGCGGACAGCCTGCACCTCAGCAACTCGCAATCGCTCTATACCTTGATGTCGGAGGTCCGTTCCCATCAGCCTCTCTATATCGCACCGGGATCGGAACAGAACTTCAAGCTTACGCTTCCGGAAGATCTTGAGGTGCTCGAAGCCATCCTGGCTTACCGCCGACGCCAGCCATGACGCCCGTCCGGCGGCACACACCTATCGTTTCGGAGCAAAATAACCGTGACGGGAACGCCAAAGATAGTGCCAGATTTTAAACGCGGGACTCCATATCACTTCGCCGGGATAATCCGCCAGAAAACGACTGTTACGGGACACGATACGACAAAAATGACGGAAAGGAGTCTCATCCGCAGGCCGGCAGGTACGGTTGTCGCCCTTACCGAAATTCCCGGCCAGCATAACCTCGCGCAACAGACGGCAACCGCGTTCCGGTGCAGGAGGCAGCAATAAATATTCATCGGGCATGTCGAACACGGCTTGTAACACATACATCACGGCCGAAGCGAAGCGCACCAGATGCAATCGCTTCAAGACGCGCACGGCCTCTGCCCGCTCTGCATCGGAACAAGGTTGTTTCAGCACAAAATAATAATCCATCAGTTGGCGCAACCCGATCCCCTCGTCCAACAAATGACGATGGATATGCACCAGCAAGTATACACGATTCATCTCCAACGTAGGCACCGGCACTTCGCCCACACGTTCGGGCAGTTCCACCCGATGGAGGATCGACAACGTCTTCCATTCCCGGAACAACCGCTGCAAACGTCGGTTCACCCGCCATTCGTTCATCCACGAAGGAGTGAAATGAAGCTCGATATCCGCCTCTTTCAACACAGGAAAATCCACATGGTGATAAACCACCTCCACGTCGGGACAGTAACGGCGCATATAGTCCACCAAAGCCTTGCGTCCGCTGTCCATCCACAAATCTATATCGCCGGGCATGCGGTGTAACGGACGGGGATAAAGCGTCGAAAGTCCCTGTCCCTTGAGCAGAACACACCCCATCCTTTCCTGAGCGAACTTGTCGCAGACCATCACCACCGTACGATTCAGACGACGGTTGCGCTCCTCGATCTGCTGCACCAGGCCGATCCAGGGCATCAATACGTCCATCGGCGGTTTCTGCATCAACGACAGACGCTCCACCCCGTCGAGCACGATGGCGCCCAAGGCTTGCTTACAGGCCATATCATAAACGGCAGCCCACCCGGACTTATCCAAGGGCACATTGCGGTCGCGACAGGTGCCTATGGCCAACCGGATGAGTTTATAAAACGCCTCTTCAGGCTGCATATAAGGATTTTTATTTTCAGTCATTTGTTCGTATCTTTCGTATAGACTTATCACATTCTGCCGATACAAAGATAATACTTTTCACACGCAAATCCTCATCTTCCGGCCCTCATGTTATAAACCGCTATATTCCAACCTCTTGCAGCAGATCTACTTTTCCCTCTCATCTCCGCAGGAGAACGACGGAACGACATGCGGAGAAAAATTTTCCGATATGCGGAGAAAAATTTCTCATTCTGCGCACGTGGTTTCCACGTACTCTTCACGACGCGTCCGAAACGCCTTCACTCCCGTGTCCCTCCCCCTTGTCATTTGCTCTAAAATGTCAATTAAAACTACAAAAAAGATAAACCTACGGGAAAAAAGACTATATTTGCAGTCTGACAATATCATACACAGAAACAACAAGAAAAAAGATGAAGACACTACGCATGATGGGAGGTGCACTCCTCGCCCTGCTGCTGGCAAGCAGTTGCAAAAGCAGCAAAAACGCATTGGAAACCCGCGCGCTGAATGGAGAATGGACGATTATGACCGTAAACGGCAAAAAGGCCATAGCCGGCAAAGACATTTATCTCGGTCTGGACATTCAGCAAAACCGATTGTACGGATGCGCCGGATGCAACCGCATCATGGGCTCCCTGCAAACGGATCAGGACAAAGCCGGAAGCTTGACTTTCGGACAGGTGGTTTCCACACGGATGCTCTGCCCCGATATGGATACCGAACAGGCTGTGTTGAACGCCTTGGAGAAAGTCACCGGATATAAAGGTACGGAAAAGGAATTGAGCCTGACCGACAAAGGCGGACAGACCCTGATTACCTTGAGCAAACGCCCGGCCGCCTCGCTGACTTCGCTCAACGGGAAATGGAACATCACGAAAGTCTATGATGAAGCGGTAGGCGACATCGAAAAAACGGAGAAGGGGCCTTTCCTGGAATTCAATGCAAAGGAAAAGACCGTGCATGGCAATGCCGGATGCAATATTGTCAACGGCAATCTCGTGCAGGAGGAGGGACAAGCTTCATCGCTGAAATTCGACCAGTTGCTCACCACCATGATGGCCGGACCGGGTATGACGCTGGAAGGCAAAGTGCTGGAGGCCATGAATAAGGTGAAAGGTTTTGTCGTGAAAGACGAACATACGGCCGTCTTGACGGATGAGAACGGAGCGGAAGCGCTGACGCTGGAGAAATAAGGAAGAGGAATAAAGAAGAGGGTGTGTCATAATTCAAATTTTGAGATTGACAACTTATAATCTGTA